>CALGNN010000203.1 GCA_937961455.1 uncultured Saprospiraceae bacterium | reverse complement strand
TTCTTCATCCCATTTTTCTAAAATAGGCACGATGACATGCAAGCCTTTAGAGCCACTTAATTTTACTAAAGGGAAGTATCCTTTGTCTAATAAAAATGCTCGAAGAGAAAATGCAATTTCTTTCACTTGATAAAAGGCTTCCGCATTTGGTGGATCTAAATCAAAAATAATCGAATCAGGATATTTTAAATCTGGTGTCTTCACTTGCATTGGATGAATTTCCAATGCAGCTAAATTGGCCAGCCATGTTAGACTAGCAGCGTCATTGGCTAAAATATAATCCTTAGGACTCTCTCTCCCATACGCCACACTTTTGATCCAATCTGGCGCCCATTCAGGCTTGTCTTTTGCATAGAAAGTCGTCCCTCCTATCCCATCTGGAAATCTTATCAAACTAAGTGGCCTATGTGAAACATGTTTTAACATGTAAGGGGCCATTTGTAAATAATATTGAACTACTTCGGCCTTAAGAATACCGACGCTCGGATAAAGAATTTTGTTGAGATTGGTAAGCTTTATTTTTTGCTCACCCACCTTGGTCATAACAAATTCCTTTGGCATATTATAAACTCTTTATTCTACCGCCATCAACTGGAAGATTAATCCCTGTTATATAACTAGCTGCTGGAGATGCCAAAAATGAAATCGCGTTTGCAATTTCTTCTGGCCTTGCAAAACGCTTCATGGGAATATCCATTGCATAAGCCTCCATCTCTTCTGCTTTAGTCCTACCTGATTTTTTCATTCTTGATTCCATAATAATATCCATTCGCCCGGTTGAAGTCGCACCCGGCAAGATATTATTCACTGTTATACCTAGTTCAGCTACTTCATTAGAAAGTGTTTTGGCCCAATTTGCTACAGCAGCCCTCGTGGTATTTGAAACACCCAATTGATCTATGGGTTGTTTTACAGATGTAGAAATAATATTTATGATCCTTCCATATCTAGCATCTTCCATCCCAGGCAAGACTGCCTTAGCAAGCAAATGATTACACACAAGATGATTATGCATAGCTTGCATAAATTCTTCTTCTGAAGCGTCGACGATTGGACCAGCTGGAGGACCTCCGGTATTATTTACTAATATGTGAATGGTCTTTGCCGAACACAAACCAATAATTTTCTTCTTTAAATCAGAGCTATCGGTAAAGTCTGCCACAAGAAAATCGTGATCTTGATCATTCTCTGTTTTCAATTCACGAATAATATCAGACATGATTTCTGGGCTTCTTGAAACGAGTGTGATATTTGCTCCTAGTTCAGCTAAAGCTATTGCCGCGGCTTTACCTATCCCTTTACTGCTTCCACAGACGAGTGCATTTTTATTTCTTAAGTCAGTATTCAATTCGATTATATTTTGATTAGCTTTTCTTAGGCTAAAGACAATTGATAAATAATTAAAGATACGGGTTTCCAATACTAATTCCCTTTTGTTTCCCTTCTTCTCAGAAGAATTTAGTAAACATCTTCATATATTATAAACTCTTAAGAATGAATTCTAAAGAAATAATAATGAAGCATCTTAAAGCCTATTTGTCAGATATTCCAAGATATCAGAATGCGCTCATAAAGGAAAAAAAGCATTTTCATTTTGATGACTATAAAACATTTATTGTTATTCCTGAAAGTCCTCCACCAAAATCAAGAAAGGTTTTTATGGTAAAAAATAAAGAAGTTTTCCTAACACACAGGAAAGACTTCTTTAAAACATTCATGGCTGACTTGTATCAAAAGAAAGTCCTTCATGAATGGGATGCTGATCTTTTTTCAAAAATATACCTAAATCTTCATCTAGGTAAAAATGCCCGAACCATCGCAATTCAACAAAAAGCAAATAGGTATCAGAAAAAAATGGGAAATATGAAATGGTTCCCCCCAAAAAGGTCTATTGAAAAAGGTGGAATTCGATTTAAATTTTTTGCTGTAGATCTTCAATACAATGAGGTTCATAAATATAATATCCTTGTTAAAGAAGATGGTTCTATAATTAATAGCATTCTTCCAAAAGCTGTTTTATGCCCAAGCATTTCTAATCTAAAAAATAAGTAATTATGGCTGATTTTATAAGCTTATTAGATAATGCAAGTTCTAAAATAATTAGTGCCATGGCGATTCTGGCCCAGACTGTTTCTGCTCCATCTCCAACGGTTTCAAATGCTACCGTTATAGATGCTCACGAAGGACATGAGGGAGAAGGCACAGATGCCTCTTTAGCCAATCCATTACCTGGACTTACAGGGGACGCACGCAAAATTGATAATGAGATAGGTGCCTTAGAAAGAGAACAAGCAGATTTGCTTGAAGAAAGAAGGATGCAACTTGCAATAGCCTCTGTATTTGGAGCTGGAGATAGCGCTCGAGAAAGAATGGCTGAAATTGACGAAAGGCTTGCTGAAATACAGACAGAAATAGATGACAAGAATGTTTTACTAAGAGCTGAATTTGATCAAATTCATAATGATTCTATAGCGGATTTGGAGGCTAGACTAGCAGGCCTTCCAAGTCATCCAAATTTTTCAGAGTTGAGGTTTGAGATTCAACAAGAAATAGATCAACGAAACGAATTATTTGCAGCTGGAATAACAGAACCTTATCATCTAGATTTGCTAATAGACATGTCCAATAGTTCTGATCCCCTAGAAAGAAATACATTCGACAGAGTATTAAATGGTGATGTCACCCTACTCTCCTATTCCGATCAAGAAGCCACTTTAGAAGAAGCTTTAGCCTTTGATAGAAATTTTGATCCTAGAACAGAGATTGCATTGCGATTACCTCCAAATGATCGAATTAAAATTTATCCTAGAAATGTAGGAGGTTTATCACTAGGAGATACAGGTTTCATTCTTTTAAAAGACAATCAAGGTGAGCGAGTGCTCATCCATGAGGTAAATCACTCAATTAATGCAGATAATAATTTAGATCATATCGGAACACATACTGGAGATGATCGAGAAGCCATAAGATCATTTACAACAGAAGTAAGGGCCTACAGTGTTGACAATAGATATGAATCAGATGCTATTGCAAGTGCCAGTAGTGTTGCAGCAGCTCACCCAAGAGCCAATAGAACCAATATAATTCTTAATGACTTGGGATATGATCCTGCTAACCTTGTAGGCAATCAGGTGCACATAGCAGAAGCCGTTGAGGAAATTACCGCTGGCTTTCCTCCACCTCCAAATGCTTTAAGTGATGAACAAATTGCTCAAATAGAAAGAATCTACATAGCTGATTTTATTCTAGACCATGATATTGCTGTGGATAACCCTATTTACGATGAAGCTGTCGCACAATACGATGCAACTACCACAGTAAAAGATACCATTAATGAAATTATTGTTGATGGAGTTGGAGGTATCGAAGATAATGGACCTCCTGTGGATGGAACATCATAGATAAGATGCCTTATTGATTTTTAGCAAATGCTAATTGTTCTTTAAGTTCGTCCATTGCACTTTGCCATTCTGGAATGCTCGTAGCATCTTCATATAATTCATCTGCATCATTCGTCGCTTCTGCGATTTGTGCTTCCCAGTCGTC
>CALGNN010000202.1 GCA_937961455.1 uncultured Saprospiraceae bacterium | reverse complement strand
GGAGGTTCTGCCTCACCTATCACAGTGACCATTCCAAATAACAGCAGCACCACACCATTTGACATCAATGTTTGGGACAATAATAATAATGCCTGTATTGGATCAACACCTGTCACTGTGACTCCAGATGATTGCAGCATTCCACCTGTATCTTGTAATGGCGTATTCTTAAATGAAATTCATTATGACAATTTTGGTGGCGATGTGAATGAGTTTATCGAAGTCGCTGTAGACAATTCAGTGCCTGTAACACTATCAGATTTTACGGTTTCATTGTACAATGGATCAGCTGGTTTAGTATATGATATGGAAACCTTAGATAATCTTACATTAGGTTCAAATGATGGAACATACACTTACTATTTGTGGAATCCTGCTAGTATGCAAAATGGTGCCCCTGATGGATTTGCTTTGACCGTACCAGGCATGACTTGTGAATTACTAAGTTATGAAGGCACATTCACTGCAACTGATGGTCCAGCAAATGGAAGCGCCAGTACTGATCTTGGTGTTTTTGAAGATGGCACTGATGCTCCTGGATTATCCTTACAGTTAGTAGGCGGTATATGGGTTGGACCAACACCTGATACTTACGGTGATACAAATAAATATTGTCCAGGTAGTTTAAATTTAACTGGCAACGAAATCGGGATAGCCGATTATGAAACTTCTGGTGACATCGTATCTGATCAAATCATTGAAGCAACCGCTCAAGTAGATTATGATGCTGTGACGAGTATCACTCTCAATCCAGGATTTACCATTCAAGATGGTGGAGTATTCTATGCTTTTATTGATGGATGTAATGACGGAGCTGGTGGAATTAATCTTACAGAAGATGCACCTGCTGATTCAGAAGATCAGTAGTGAAATGGAATTATAAAATACATTGAGAAACATGTTTTAAGAATAGGCACCTTTTAGGTGTCTATTCTTTTTTATTCCTTTTTATTAAAATGAATCTAAAGCAAATATTTACTGAGTCAATAATTGCTCATTCTTATCTGCATACTAGATCAGTGCTAGGAAGAGGATTTGTGCTATTAATATTTTGACAATTAATGCGATTGGAAAAACCTTAGTATAACCAAAATTTGGTAATTGATTTTTGGTTCTATCAATAGAAAAATCTAAGATCGCAGGTTGATTAGAAACAATACCCATCAAGATCGAAAATGGAATTTTTACTATTTTATAACCAATGAATAAAACACCCAAAGCTGTCAATAAGCTGATGATTACGCTGGCAAGAAATAAGATCAGACCATTGTCGCTCAAGCTTTGCAAAAAGGCAGAACCAGAACTTACTCCAATTGTGGCTAGCAGTAAGATCAAACCAATTTGCCTCAAAGTAATATTTGCACCATAAGGTAAGGTCCAAGAAATCGGGCCTGTTCTTCTTAAAGCTCCGAGGATCAAACCCACGATTAGTGGACCACCAGCATTGCCCAATTTGAAGGATACGGTATCAGATAATTGTAGTTCGATACTTCCTAAAAGCAATCCTAGACCAATTCCCAAACCGTAGGAAAATAAATTGACCATGCTGTTTTTCTGGTAACTGTCTCCAAAAAACTTGGCTAATTTTTTAAGATCCTTTCTCTTGGCAACAAATCTAATCCGATCTCCTAATTCTAAAACAGTATTAGCTTTAGCAAGCATTTCACTATCACCTCGTCTAATCCTAGTAATAATACAATTAAACTTCTCATTGATATTTAGAGAAGAAATCGTCTTACCTGCTAGATAATGATTGGACACAAAAATCCTTCGAGCATCAAATTCTGATCGATCATAGGTAAGGTTATTAGAACTTACTTCTCCCAAGATTGCAGCTACTTTTTCTATTTCTTTTTTTGTGGCGACAACCATTAAAATATCCCCGACTTTAAGTTCCGTATCCCAGTTGGCTAGTTTGATAACTTCGTTGGATGCAATTCTGCCAAAGACCACATTCCAATCGTAAGTAATCCATAAATCTCTAAGGCTTTCTCCTTCTAAATTTTCATTGGTTACTTTAATAGCACGCGAAGTATAATCATCCCCTATTGGATAATCCTTTCGTAATTTTTGCTTTTCAAATTCATAATCAATTTTCAGCATACGCTCCATGACAATGATTATGATGATGCCACCTAGTACACCCATAGGATAAGAAATGGAATATCCGATAACGAGATTCTCCTTAAAGCCCAATGCCTCAGCTTCAGAATAGGTATTATTTACATAATCCATGACTCCTGCCAAAGCTGGTGTATTGGTGGTACTGCCCGCATATAATCCTGTAATGGTTGCAGCATCAAATCCAAAAAGATAGGCTACTAAAACACAGATTAATCCAGAGAGTAGCAACATTCCTAGAATAAATAGAAAGTCTCGTAGTCCATTTTGTTTAAAAGATCCAAAGAAGGCTGGACCGGAACTCAGACCAATCGAATAAACAAATAGAATGATACCTAGCTGAAAAATGGTATTGGGAATTTGAAGATTGGCATTCAATGAACCAAAGAATAAACCGACAAACAGTATGGCAGAAACGCCCAGTCCGATTCCTTTGATTTTAATCGATCCCAATAAATAGCCGAGAGATGCTACTATAAATAATAATAACATCGGGTTTTCAATAAACTTTTCTATCAAGGTTTATACTTCTAGTAATGTATTGAAGAAACTTACAAAATCATCCAAGCTCATGGCGCCTTTGTCTCCCTCACCTTGCATTCTTACTGCAACTTGATTTTTCTCCTGTTCTTGTTCACCGACGATGAGCATGATTGGAATCTTTTTTAATTCTGTATCTCTAATTTTCCTGCCGATTGATTCTGTTCGACTGTCAATGTAACCTCTGATTTCTTGAGAGGCTAATGCATCTTTGATTTGCTTAGCGTAGTCTAAGTATTTATCACTAATAGGCAAAATGGCAAATTGATCTGGCGTCAACCACAGTGGAAATTTACCTCCACAGTGTTCTGTCAAAACTCCAATAAATCGCTCCATCGAACCAAAGGGTGCTCTGTGAATCATCACAGGTCTATGGGGCGCATTATCTGCTCCTGTATATTCTAATTTAAATCGTTCCGGTAAATTATAATCCACTTGGATCGTACCCAACTGCCATGATCTATTGAGGGCATCGCGAATCATGAAATCCAATTTTGGACCATAGAAAGCTGCTTCTCCGTAAGCGGTTGTTGTTTCTAATTCTGCCTCTTGGGTTGCTTCAATAATCGCTCTTTCTGCTTTCTCCCAATTTTCATCAGAACCTATGTATTTCTCCTTATTGTCTGGATCTCTTAATGAAATTTGAGCTGTGTATTTTTCGAAGCCCAATTTCTTAATGACCAACTTGGTTAACTCCAATACGTTTAAGAATTCGGCTTTAACCTGATCAGGCGTGCAGAAGATGTGCGCATCATCTTGTGTGAAACCACGCACTCTTGTAAGACCATGTAATTCTCCACTTTGCTCGTATCTATATACTGTCCCAAATTCTGCAATTCGAATAGGAAGGTCTTTGTAGCTGTGAGGCTTATTGCCAAATATTTCGCAATGATGCGGGCAATTCATAGGCTTCAATAAAAACTCCTCTCCTTCTCTGGGTGTATGTATAGGCTGAAAACTGTCTTCCCCGTATTTTTCATAATGACCTGAAGTCACATAGAGATCCTTCTTTCCAATATGCGGTGTGATAACAGGTTGGTAGCCTCTTTTAATTTGTTCTTTTTTAAGAAAGTCTTCTAGACGTGTTCGAAGCGCTGTCCCTTTAGGCAACCAAATCGGAAGTCCGGCACCTACTTTTTCTGAAAACATGAATAACTCCAGTTCTTGTCCAAGTTTTCTATGATCACGCTTCTTGGCTTCTTCAATCATGGCCAAGTGCTCGGTAAGCTCTTTTTGTTTTGGGAAGCTCACTCCATAGATACGCGTCATTTGTTTTTTCGTCTCGTCTCCTCTCCAGTAAGCGCCTGCAACATTCAATAATTTGACGGCTTTGATGGGAGCTGTTGAAGGAATGTGAGGCCCTCTACATAGATCGACAAAATTCCCTTGTTTGTAAAAAGTGATGCTGCCATCCTCTAGATCTTCTAAAAGCTCCAATTTGTATTCATCATTTTTTTCTTTGAAAAATTTGATGGCGTCGTCTTTAGATATTTCTGTTCTTTCGAAGCTGTTTTTCTCTCTGGCCAATTCGATCATCTTCTTCTCTATCTCTGGCAGATCTTCAATACTAAGATTTTTATCTCCTGTATCTACATCATAGTAAAATCCATTTTCAATGGCTGGACCAATACCAAACTTAGTTCCTGGATAAATGCTTTCTAAAGCTTCTGCCATTACGTGAGCTGAACTGTGCCAAAAAGCGGCTTTTCCTTCTTCTTCTCTCCAGGTGAAAAGTTTTAGTTGTGCATCTTCATGGATGGCTCTGGTAGCATCCCAAACTTCTCCATTTACTTCAGCTGATAATACATTTCTTGCCAATCCTTCGCTTATAGATGTTGCAATATCTATGGCATTTACACCAGCTTCGTATTCACGAACCGCACCATCAGGAAAAGTTATTTTAATCATATGTTCTGTATTATAAGGATGCAAATTTAGTTCAATTAATGGAGTAATGCTAGTGAAAGTTTATTTGGCTTTAAAGCGCAATAAAATAGGCTATTAAAGTACATATTGGCAGAATATTATATATATTAGTCGGTTTTTTCAATGTTTTTTAGTCGAATTAATCGTCAAATATGAAAAATAAATTAATTAAGGGAAGAGGTGCACAAATAGCTATTTCGAATCCGTTTGAAAATTTAGAAGAAATCCAAATTTTTGAGCCTGAAGCGCAAGATGCAGATCCAATAAAAACCCAATACATTAATACACATCCAAAGTCTTGTGTTAACAAGGTTAGCAGTCCTGATGTGCCTATGGGTTATAGTTTAAATCCCTACCAAGGATGTGAACATGGATGCATTTATTGCTTTGCTAGAAACACCCATACTTATTGGGGCTATAATGCGGGACTCGAATTTGAAACGAAAATTCTTGTAAAGAAGGACATTCATGTTTTGCTAGAAAAAAAATTGAGATCCAAGAATTGGGATGGGACTCCCATAGCCTTATCAGGAAATACCGATTGCTATCAACCCGCAGAAAAGCAATTTGGCTTAACTCGAAAATGCTTGGAAGTGTTTCTCAAATATCAGCATCCACTGAGCATAATTACGAAGAGCAGTTTAATTTTGCGGGATTTGGATTTGTTAGAAAAGTTAGCTAAAAATAATCTGGTTCATGTTGCTTTATCCATTACGAGTAACAATGACGCTCTTCGCAAAAAATTGGAACCTAGGGCCAGCTCCATATTTAAACGACTGGATCTTATTGAAAAGCTTTCCGAAAGGGGCATTCCAGTTTCCGTATTAATGGCTCCAATCATTCCCGGTCTCAATGAAGATCAAATTCTTAATCTGGCAAAAATCTGCAGTGAAAAAGGTGCACACAGTTTCAATGGTATGGTCGTCAGGCTTAATGGACAAATAGGAATGGTTTTTACTGATTGGGTGAGAAAAGCCTATCCAGATCGAGCTGATAAAATATTAAATCAAATCAAGGATCTACATGGAGGCACCTTGAATGATAGCCGTTGGGGATTGAGAAGTAAGGGCGAAGGCGCCTATGCTAAAATTATTGCTCAGCAATTGCAGATGGCGAAGAGGAAATACTTTGTGGATAAACCGAAAGTAGTGTTGAATAGAGAAACTTATTTGAAGATGAAGAACCCGCAATTGGGATTGTTTGATTAACGCTCCAACAGAATATTAAATTTTTGAAAGGGATGGCGAACCGTCTCTGTGCTAACTGCAATTGACAGACTTAATAAATAGAATAAATTAATCCCAAAACTAAAAACAGAAAATATAAACATAAGGATACCTCTCCATTCAGAAAAATACCAGAAGGCACCATATTCTTTATTGGCTAAGGACTTAATTTCCTCATACCTTATCGTCAAAATTTTTTCTCCAAAGAAATAATTATACAATTTCCCGAAGCCCATTTCAAAGGTGACAAAATCATCATCAAAATCAATAATCTTGGCATTCCTTGCACGGCCCGTATATTCCTTGACTACAACACGATCTTCCTTAAAAAAAACAAATTTTTTAAGGGAGGTTTTATTTTCGAATACCAATCGATGGTAGTCAATTTTAGTATTGTCAACTGCTAAAATATTACCAATAAATGATAGGGAAAAAATTATAAAAAGGAAGGATGTAATTTTGTGGTTCATAAGTTTTAATCCTAAAATATAAAAACTCTGGAAGCAATAAAATATTGTATAAAATTTAGGCAGCACTAAGTACTGCCCAAATTAATTTACTTCACTTCAAAGGTGATTTTTACATTCACTCTGAACTCAGCTACTTTACCATCCTCAACCACAACTGATTGACTTTGCACATACGCTGATTTAATATTTTTTACAGAATCTGATGCTTTCTCCACTGCTTTTTGTGTTGCATGCTCCCAACTCTTATCAGAGTTAGCTAAAATTTCTATTACTTTTAAAATTGCCATTATATATTTATTAAATATGAAAAAATACTTATTGAAGACGCTTCAGGGCGTCTTTGGCTTTTTTATAATCTGGGGCTACTTCAAGCGCTTTATTATAATATTCTTTAGCCAAGTTTTCATCACGCGCTAATTCATAACCTTGTGCTAAATAGTAATAAGCTAATGGGTTTTTATCATCTAACGTTAAAAGTTTATTAAACTGATCTTTCCCTTTCTCTAGTTCATTCAATTCATAAAAAAGAATTCCTTGATTCAGATAAGAATCTGCATAAGTTGAATCAATATCTACTATTCTTTGATAAAGGTCAATGGCTTCTTGAATCCTAGTGGTATTTTGTAAGTAGAAAGCTTTTGAATGCAAAGCTGTAATATTATTAGGATCGATGTCTAAGGCGTTGTCATAATATTGTTCTGCCAAAGATTCATTTTCCATAGAAATTAAATCTCCAAGAATGATCCAAGGATCCACTTGATCGGGTTCTAATTCTACAGATTGTTGAAATGAATTAATGGCTCTTGCCCTATCCCCTTGCTCACGAAAGATCATTCCCAACCAAAAAAAAGCTTCCGCATGCTGTGGCTTGAGTTGCAATATTTTTCCAATTTGCTCCATGGACTTATCATATTGCTTAAGATAAAAATGAATCTTGCCAAGCTTAATGAGCGCCTCCAAATTTTCAGGTTCTAGATGAACTGCCTTCTGCATAGTTGCCAATGCTTTTTTGGATTGATAGAAATCCAATTGCAATTCTGACAACAAATAATAATAATCAAGATTTACAGAATCTAATTTTATGGCAGCGGTTGCGTCTGTAATGGCTTCAACAAATATTCCATTGTTTCTGAAAAGATTGGCTCTTTCGAATAAGAATTTAGGCTCGTCTGGGTTTTGTGCAATCTTTTCGTTTAAAGCCTGAATTTCAAGCTCAAGAGGTGTGTAGGATTCAGTAGATGCTTCTGCACCAGAGCCACAAGCAAGTATCACTGTTGCACAAACAACAATGATACTTGCGATTATTTTGCTATTTATTGAAAAATTATCCAATACTTCTCAATCCTAAATTTACGATGTCATCCATGATCGAACCATCTCCATCACTATCTAAGAATTTTCCAATAAGACCCATCGTAGGATTTGACTTTTCACTTGACTGCGTACCTTGAATTAAGGTCTGTGCCAGATTACCAACATTCAATCCTCCAGAATTTCTTGCCTTACCCAAAGCACCTAATGCCAAAGGTGCAAGTTGAAGTGCCATTTTACCAATAACAGACTGATCAAGACCACTCATTCTACCAACCATATTTAACATACTATTTTGACGTCCGCCTAAAACATGATTTAAGATTCCAGCTCCATTGAATGAGCTAGCATTAGCACTTTGTCTTGAACCACTAAGCATACCGAGCACATCATCTATTACTGAACCATCGTGATCTCTGTCTAATGCTGAGACTAAAGCATTAGCTCCAGAAGGTGTAGATGCATTTCTTGAAAGAGCTGACATTAAAACATTCATGATCCCTTTTGCTGCAACAGCGGTTTGATCCTGATTTTTAATTCCGTATTGATTTGATAGCTGCCCGATGACTTGATTTGATAAAGCTCCTTGCAACAATTGCATGATGTCCATATAGTCTATGATTTAATTGTGAAAAAATATTCTATGATTAAAAGTTTCAGCTTAGGTATGCAAATATCGAATATTATAACAATTGATAGAACAAAAAAGTAAAAAGATAAATTCCCTGATTTTGAAGGACTTTGCATTCAATATGCAAGGGACTTCCTTTTACTGTTTGCAATGGATTCTTGATAACTGTCTATCACATATTTTATTCCTATTATTTGTTATTTTTAAAGGCCGCAATAAAACTATGATACCGCACTTTCTTCTAATTTTCAGCCTCCTATTATTTCAATCTCATGGAGAATTACGCCATGTATCTAACATTCCCATTCTTGAAAAGCAGTTAGTAAATGTATCAAATGAAATCCAAGAAATTGATGTTAATCTTGGACTATGCCATGCATTCATTTATGAAACCCAAAACTTAGAAAAAGCATTATTACACGCCAACAAAGCCATTGATCTTGCTAAGCAACAAAATCAAGATGCTTATCTAGCAATTGCCAAGGCTTATAAAGCCATAACACTCTTTTATCTCGGAGATGAAAATAATTTAATCTTAATTAATCAAGCAAGGCAGCTTGCCTTAAAAAGCAAAGATCCAACAGCAATTGCTATCAGTACTTCACTTTTAGTTAGTTGTTCATTAACTATTGATGAAACTATAATTGATAAACTTACCGAAACGATTGACACCTACAAAGACGTAATAAGTGACATTCAACTTGGGCGTCTTTATATAGATCGTGCATTTGCAAATAATGAAATTGGACAATTTATTAAGGCTGAAGAAGATTATGTAGCAGCCTTAAATTATTTACAAAATCCAAAAAACTATTCCTATGAAAGATTGGGAAGTCCAACTACGCTAGAAATAGATGATGGG
>CALGNN010000201.1 GCA_937961455.1 uncultured Saprospiraceae bacterium | reverse complement strand
CGACGCACTTCAATAAAGGTTGTTTTCTAGCCAATGACTAAAATGATTAAGGCCGAGTACAAAAACAAATGAAATCAATTAGTGGACTAAAATCTTTTGTGCCTTTTGTGTCTACTTATGTGCCTTTTGTGTTTCAAAAATCGGAAGCATCCCATTCTATTGAATTAGATAATTTGCAAACACCTGTGCCCTCAATTAGGCTGTCCTACTAAAACCGATCTTTTTCCCTTTGCAATAATCTGGTAAAACGATTAGGAAGCTCGACTGAGACATCAATTGGCTCATTGGTTATTGGATGATCAAACTGCAATCTTTTCGCACAGAGAAACATGCCTTTACCTAATATGGTTTTGATGTGTCTTGCATACTCCTTATCTCCTACAATTACATGGCCTTCAGTAGCCATGTGAATACGCAATTGATGCGTCCTCCCTGTCAGAGGTTTCATACTGATATGAGATAGATTTTTATAAATCCTTGACGGAATGGTTTCAATGGTTTCAAAATAAGTCACCGCCTCTTTGCCTGCGATGTCTCTTCTGATGGTTTTCTCTGGCTTAGTTTTACCATGGACGATGGCTTGATACTCTTTCTCCACTTTGTTTTGTTGAAACAATGCACCCATCCCAGTAAGGGCAGACTTTGTCTTACCTAAAATTAATAAGCCTTTTGTTGGCACATCAATCCGATGGACTGCGATAGGTCTAGGCAATGCGTCGGGTTCATCGCTCTTTACACCTACCATGGCATTTTCTACGGTTTTATATCGATTACCATTTGCTGCTATTCCTCCTGGTTTATTTACAATGACTAAGTGGTCATCTTCATAAACAACAGGAATGTACATATCCAATTTTCTTATTTCTGTGACACCCGTTCCTTTAAGTGTAATCAAGTCCCCTTCCCTTACATAATCTGAGGTCCTTCCCTCTTTACCATTAAGCAGAATTCTTCCTTGAACGATGGCTTTTTTAGTTGCGGTCTTTGTACCTAACAGAGGAAAGACTGGTCCGCAGTAGTCACTGAGCCGGGTTGAATTAGGCACGCGCCCAACTCTATGCTCCCAAGATTTTTCTTGAAAATGATTCATTGTTCAAAAGTACACAGATTATATTGGATCAGGCAGGCTGTCTCCTTATATCATAAAAGTATTATGATTCATAATATTTGGAAATTCCTAAAAGTCTATTCTAGCTCAACAAAACGCTTTTGTACACTTATTCTTTTTGATCCGCTTCATTCGTTAATGGAACACACGGATTATTATCAGCTATAAATGTTGCCCCCTGCTCCACTGTGAAATTAGGATCCAATTGTATGGTAGTTGAATAAAACTCCACATTGGTATTTGTTTGGACCGTACCATCGGAAGTAATCATATTGCTCGTTTGATAAATGCCATCCGTGATATTTCCTGAATAGCTTTCATCTGTTTCACAATTATTACATGGATCACAAATTGTACCTCCACAATCCACGTCGGTCTCATCTCCATTCTGGATACCATCTGTGCAACTTGCAGCATCTATAATTGTTGGATTGGCAAGACTTGCAGAATTGGTAAATCCTCCGTCAGCAGTTAACTCAGCCACATTAGGAATTGCAATCTGCAATCCATCCATACTAATATCATCTATATACCATCCGTTGCCACCCACTGCTGCATCACAATGCATGAAAAATCGAACCTTGACAGCTTGACCTGCATAGTTTGTAAGATCAACTATGGTTTCTAGATATGATCCACTATTACCAGTGAATCCTGGAGAACCTGCATCGTTATCAAGAATTCCATTATATCCATTTTGAGTCATGTCATTTCCAAGATCTGACCAAGTCACACCATTATCAACTGATACTTCTACACGTCCTCCATCCCAATCTACTTCTGTATCATAAAAATGAAAAAAGCTTAATTCAGAACCTGTTGTTGGAATTGCTGGCATGCTTAAGATCAAATATTGATCATTGGGTGAAGCAACATCTTCCGCAAACCAATGACTCGTTCCAGCATTTGGATTGCTAGTGGTAATAATCCATTCACTCAAACCAGAATTTGTGGCCGTAGTTTCCCAATCATTGTTGCCACTTTCTATATCATCCACAAAATCATAACTGCCTCCAGTTAAAGTTGGATCAACCATTACACTAAAGCTCACAGCGTGTGTAAGACCAGGTCCAACACTTACTGCTGGAAAAGTCATAATGCCTCCAGACTCAGTTCCTCCATTGTCAGCAGAGCCAGTAACATAGCTGGTATTCTCTGGAATTTCATCTGTAATTACAAGATTTGTAATGGCTGTTGAAGTAGAATTGGTTGCCGTAATGGTATAAGTAATGGTTTCGCCAGGTACTGCATTTGTTACATCAGCTATCTTATCCAATCCAATACTACATGAACCTGGAATTTCAAAACTCTCTACACCATCACTTACACTTGCAGAAGATCCTTGGCTTGCATTGGCTCCTAATCCTCTTTTTGCAAAGGCAGCCCATATCGCACATACATTCGCCCCACCATAAAGTGCCTGATCAGCTGCTAATATCGCATCACGACCATCCACAAATCCTGGACTACATGGCTGAAGAGCTAAACCTTCAATGACAAGATTCATCGCAATATTATTTCCTCCTGTACCATAATAATAATCATCATCCCATCCATATATGTCAACCAATGCCCATGTCATCTCCCACAACATAGTGGACCAAACTGAACCTACACCATGAGGAATCGAAACACCATCAATATCATTATAAGTAAATGGATTGACTGACATGTCTGTTGAATAAGGAAAATCTCTAATCCCAACTCCATTAGTTGATTGCCCTAAAGCATAAGTGCCAATGCCTCTTCCATCAGTCCCAGCATCAGAAGAATTGGTTGTTAGCATTAGACCAAACCAATCGCTCCATCCCTCTCCCATTTGCTCTGAATTATTCAAACAACCTGAGTTGCTTGCACCGCCAGTCATTCTAATTGAAATTCCATGTCCATACTCGTGTGCAATAATTCCATTATCAAAATCTCCATCTATTTCTATACCTCCTCCGGCAACATTCATCGTAACATTTACGGTTGGAATTTCTACTCTAATAGCAGCACAATCAGCTTGACTTATCATGATACTGGGAATGGTCACACTTGCGCCATCGGCACCTGCACCCATTGCGATAGGAGCTCCTGCGACATTGTTGCAAACGATTACAGCGATTGCTCCCTCATTCTGTGCATTCAAACACTTGGTTCCAAACTCACAATTTCCGCGATCTACAACAGCAATGTTTCCATTAATACTTGCGCCATTGGTCAAAGTATTACAACCTTCACTTGGAGCACCGCTACCATCATCCACAATTACTAGATCTCCTGTAACATTAAATGAAGAAGGCCCAAAATTCCCTACTACCATATCATAATCTCCGGCAATGTTTGCTGGGCTATTAACATCTAACACGGAACTACTTGAAGGACTCCACAAAAACATTTGCATCCTTGGATTGCTTCCATCAGTAGGTGTAGAAAAGTTGGCATTATTAGTTCCTCCACCATCTTGGCCATCAGCCAAAACAAAGTCTCCACCTGATCCTCCATTGCCATAATTGTTTTCTTGAAAATTTCCACTGGCTTCATCAAAACCATATTGATACCAGACATCGTGCATGATGTTATTCCAATAAAACAAATTGGTCAGTGCAGAATTCTCATTATCCTGAGTAGTCGGATCTAATGTAAAGTCAACAGGATAATCAAAATCGAGCGCTGCTCCACCATCAGGGGAAGCACCAGAACCATTATTGCCATTCTGGTCTTCTTGAGCCAGCACATTATTCCCTCTTGTAATGGTATATTCTCCACCTGCAGACCCATCTGTATCATGCCAGCCAAAAGGAGAAGCTATCAAATCAGCTGGATCCACTTCTAGTGTTCTGGCTCCATGACTTGGACTTTCTATTCCCAAAGGATAAACTCTATATGAGTCTGGATTAAAACTTTCATTTACTATGCTGTGGCTATGATGCGTGTGTGCATGAGCATGATGCGCATTAGCAGCTAAAGGAGCATCGTCCACACAGCTTGGTTCAAAATCACAATGAATCGTCCAATTGAGTTTTTCTAAGATGTCACCTGTATTGGCATCAACTTTCATACTCCACCAATTTTGAGCATCCAACTCAAGAATAGAAATATCCCAAGCTAATTTTAACTCTTGGTTTTCTGTGCTATAATAAACTAAAGAAGCAGGAATATTTTCTAAAGAAATATCAGACTTATCTATCAATTGTTTTTGAACAACACCAGAGGCTGGTTCAATGATCTCTAATGGAATTTCATTTTTATAATTTTCTTTTTCAATCACAGCTTCAATGGCTTCAATCGCAGTTAGTTGAGCTGAGCTGCTTTGAACTTTCGACAGTGCATCAAGAACAAATTTCTGATCACTTCTAATTATTTCATTATCTGTTGAAAAGTGAAATCCTGAGACTGCTTGATTTATGGGAATATCGTTTACAGTCTGTCTTAAGTAATAATGGTGAATTTTACTTTTCTTACTTACGTACTCATGTGTGACTTCAAAGTTTTGGGCATCTTTATCAGTCAACCTATTTTTCTTCAATTCTTGGATAATCGCCGTTTTGTTTTCTTGCGATAAACTTTGTGATGAGATTAAAAGTGGTAATAAAAGGAAGGCGCTAATTTTAAGTATTGTATTCAACATGGATTGTGGCAATTAATTTTTCTAAAATTAGTATTTATATATTATATAATAGGTATAATTAGTGTTTACAATTACTCTAGCATTCTAATATCCATCAAAGTGTTTAAGCCTTTAGTATGATGCATGTGAAAATTGCACTACCTAAGCTCGATTATATTCATCCAGTCTTAGAGGTACTTGGCTTGTAGGCCAAAAAGATGAGAAATGAAATGATAACGATACAAGCATAAAGAAGAAAGCTTGAAACCAAAGAACGACTTTCAGCGACCCATCCAAACAATACAGGACCAATTAAAAATCCCGCATAGCCGAGTCCAGCAACAATGGTCATACCTTCAGCAGGTGTCAAAGATTTTAATCTTCCTGAAAGTCTAAACAATTCTGGAACAATTCCTGAAAATCCTAAACCCATAATACAGAATCCTGCGATCGCTATATAAGTTGAAGACTGGAGAACTAAAGCTGTTCCGATTATTGAGGTGATCATTCCAGCAATGATGAGCTTCCTAGATCCATACTTCTGACTGATCCAGTCCATATTAAAACGTCCAAGTGCCATGGCAAAAGCAAAGCCTGCATATCCCAATCCTAAAAATCTTTCCGGTGCAAGGGATACTTCTTTTAAAAATAGAGTGCTCCAATCAGCGATTATTCCTTCCCCCATCATGATGATGAGACAGATGAAAGAAAGGATGATGATGGATTTATTTATTTTAGAAAATTGAAATTTTGTGGTTTCATAGACTGTATGAATCTGTCTATAGTATTTTGAAAATATGAGAGTCATTAAAATGAGTAGGCTTGCCAAAATAGCAATGTGAATAAATGCATCGTCTAAGGAAAGCGCCAAAAAACTAGCAGTTAACGCGCCGACCATTCCTCCCACACTCCAAAAGCCGTGAGCTGCCGACATAATATACACACCATCCTCTTCTTCTTTTTTTGAAACTAACGCATTCATTCCAATATCCATCATCCCTCCTAGCATACCTGCTACAAAAAAGATGATACACAAAATGGTATAGCTAGGAGCCACTACAATTAAAGGGATAGAACAACAAAATAACAGACTGGTTATAAAAGTGAATTTTCCTTCCCCAATTCTATTGATTAAAGGTGGAGTGAAGGGCATACCTAAGAACGCACCAACTGCTTTAAAGAAAATTGCAGAACCCATTAGACCCGCCCCGATTGAAAATTTTTCCATAATGGAAGGGATGTAAATAATCCATGAAGCTTCCAATAGACTATTGGTCATAAAGACCAATGCAAGTGATAGGTATCCTCTTGTACCGACTATGGTTTTTAATGCTGACATGTTGGGTTTAATAATTAAAATGACGACATTAAGGTAAATAAATAGTCTGCTAATTAGTAGATTTCTAAAAGAAGAAAATGATAATTATTGAGGTCATTATACATTTTATAGTTGAGGTTATTTTTATAAATATAATTGGAGGTGCAATTTCAAGAATCAACAATTTCATTTTGAAACTAAGGGGAATTGAAACAAAAAGCCTTTCAGAAATAAAATTGGAAAAGCTAAGAAATAGATATGAGTACAATACGGTCAAATTACTAAAAGATCTTGATGAAAAGAATGGGAGAGGATCCATTGGCATTGTTGTAGAATTAATTGATGAAGAAGAGGCATTAGTTGAGTTTAACGATGATAACTTTGCCACTAAAGTAAAACTGAAAGACTTACGTAAAATAAATTCAAAGAAATCTTAAAATAATATTTCATAAACTGTAAAAACTAATATATACCTGCAACAATCCTAGACATGCTTGTAGAATCAAATCGAATATATCTAAGACCCTTTAAATTATCAGATGCAGCAAGCATGCATGCGCTAAATAATAATCCTTTGGTTGTTAAATATACTGGTGATGGTCCGTTTGAGAATGTTGAAGCTGCCAGAGAATTCTTAGAAAACTATCAAGATTACGCCATACACAATTGCGGTCGTTGGGCAGTCATTCGAAAGGAAGATGAAAAATGGTTAGGATGGTGCGGATTAAAAAAAACCAAAGATTTTATTGATTTGGGATACCGCTTTTTTGAAGAAGAATGGGGAAAGGGTTATGCGACAGAGTCTTCTATTCTTTCCTTGGACTATGGATTTAATCAATTGGGATTTAAAGAAATAATCGCTAGAGCTGTAGGTGATAATATTGGCTCAATTAAAGTAATCGAAAAATTGCACATGGAGTTTTGGAAAATAGAAGCGGATGAATACTTTGACAATTTGCATCACTATATAATGCATGCAAGTAAATGGGAAAGCGTGAAAAAAAGTTTTAAGCAGATTCTAAAGTAAATAGCGTAATCTCCGGAGTCATACCCACCCTACCCGGCATGGCTAAAAAACCAAATCCTCTATTAATATAGAGGTATTGATTTTTTTCTTCATAAAGCCCCATCCATCTTTTGTACCGGTACTGTGCAGGACTCCATTTAAAATTTTTAAAATTCACTCCAAACTGGAACCCATGCGTGTGTCCACTCAAGGTTAAAGGAATATGTCTTGGATGCGTTAAGACCTTGTCTTCCCAATGAGTTGGATCATGACTTAACAATATCGTAAATGCTGTCTCAGCTGGTAAAGCCTTATCTAAGTCTCCTTCTTTTGGCCACCATCTTCCTCTTCCCCAATTTTCTACACCGGTGATACAAATTTTCTCTCCTTCAATTTCGATAAATCGATGATCATTATTTAAAAGCGTAAATCCTAGTTGTTTAAATTTTTCAAAAAAAGCCAATTTATATTCTTCTTTCTCTGCACCTTCCATCCTGCGAAAACCATAGTAATCATGATTTCCTAATACCGCATAAATTCCATGTTTCGCTTTTAATTTTGAAAATATTGGAATGAATGGATCTATCTCATCCTTGTCATGATTGATCAAATCTCCTGTATATAAAATTACATCCGGATTGAGTTCATCAATCATTTCGACGCCTTTAGCCACGCCTTCCGTTCCCTCATAACTTCCTGCATGAATATCAGAGATTTGCACCACCTTCAAACCATGAAAGGATTTTGGTAAATCACTAAATTGCAATTTAACTCGATCTACCACATAGGCGTACTTCCCTTTCGTAAGAGAATAGATCATGCCTAAAAAAGGTATCCCTGCTAAACCTGCAGCAGCGAGTGTCAGAAATTTTCTTCTTGGAGGAAATATTTTTTGCTCATCACCTTCTGAAACCTTTCTTTTAAAGATTAAATTTTTCAATCCCAAAAGAAATCTCCCCAAGTCTTGGATAAGAATCAGTGCTGCCCAAAATAATTTAGTAATTAAAGAAGTTAGCACTACTGCAATTGGAAAATTTGCATCAGTGCCTCTAAAAAAACTTCTGGATTCTGCTATTTGATATAACTGATTAAACTGATAATACACATAGAGCGAAGCACCCACAAATAAAACACTTAATATCCATTTAGATGACTGTTTCTTTGTCAGCCTAAATAAGGAGATAAAAATGATGATGTCAAAAAAAATATGGTAGAGAAGAAAATTGGTAATGCTCATCTAGCCTATGGAAATTTTGGAAATTTTGACCAGTCTGGATCTCTCTTTTCCAAAAAGGCATTCTTACCTTCTTGTGCTTCTTCCATCAAATAGTACATAAGTGTGGCATCACCTGCAAGTTCTAAAAGCCCTCTTTGTCCGTCAAGTTCAGCATTAAGACTTCTTTTAATCATTCTTACTGCGAATGGACTTCTCTTCATGATCGTTTGACACCAATCTACTACCTCATCTTCTAACTTATCAAAAGGAACTACTTTATTAACCATTCCCATTTCACAGGCTTCTTTGGCAGAAAATTGTCTACATAAAAACCATATTTCTCTTGCTTTCTTTTGTCCTACATGCCTGGCTAAATAAGAGGATCCAAATCCTCCATCGAAGGAACCTACTTTAGGCCCTGTTTGTCCAAAAATGGCATTTTCAGAAGCAATGGTCAAATCACAAACTACGTGAAGTACGTGACCTCCTCCAATTGCATATCCATTCACCATGGCAATGACAGGCTTTGGAATGGCTCTTATCTTTTTATGCAATTCTAAAATATTTAATCTAGGCACTCCATCTTTACCCATGTAACCTCCTACGGCTTTTACATTCTGATCACCTCCAGAACAAAAAGCTTTATCGCCCTCTCCTGTAAAAACGACCACACCTACTCTATTATCTTCCCATGCCATTTCAATGGCTTCCAACATCTCATTATTGGTTTCTGGTCTAAAGGCATTATATACCTGAGGTCTATTTATGGTAATTTTAGCGATGCCTTCAAAAAATTCAAATTTGATATCTTCATATTCTTTGATGGTTTCCCAAACTCTTTCTGACATAAATCAGGATTTTAAATGTTCTAAATAAGATTTATAGTGTTTTGCATTATCTAATCTTGGAGTTAGGATTTCTAAAATCACCGCTCCTTCATAGCTTGGTGCAAAAATATTATTTAATTCCTTTTTTAAGCCTTCTTCATCAGTCGCTTTTACATAAGACAATCCATAGGTCTTGGCGACCCCTTCTACGGAGGCTTGATGATGACTTTCAAAATAGGTTTCAAGTTGATCCGTTGTATCTGGACCATCTATCATTCTAAAAATTCCACCGCCACCATTATTAATTACAATGATCTTAAGCTTTGGATGAATATACTCATTCCAAAAAGCATTAGAATCATAAAAAAATGCAACATCTCCAGTGATTAAACATGTTGGGATATTGGAAGCATGTGCATAACCAACAGCTGTAGAACTACAACCATCTATGCCAGA
>CALGNN010000200.1 GCA_937961455.1 uncultured Saprospiraceae bacterium | reverse complement strand
ATAGGTATGAGAACACTATGTGCAGCCGTTAGCGCATTGACTGTTAAAAGCCCAAGAGAAGGAAGACAATCAATGAAAATGTAATCATAGACTTTCGTGATTTTAGCTAAGCATTCTTTAAGTTGAAATTCTCTATTATCCACATTTGCTAATTCTAATTCAGCTCCGACTAAATCAATATGCGAAGGAAGCACATCTAAATTCGGACATTCAGTTGTTAAGATGACCTTGTTAGGGTCTGTGCCGTTAATAATGCAATCATAGACACTATGTTCAATCGCTTTTTCGTCTACACCTACGCCAGAACTTCCATTTGCTTGTGGGTCAAAATCAACCAATAGAATCTTTTTTTCCAAGATGCCAAGACAGGCTGCTAAGTTGATAGCAGTAGTAGTTTTACCAACCCCACCTTTCTGATTTGCTATGGCAATGATTTTTGTCATTATAATGTAAATATAGTACCAGGTTCGCCTAATATTAGTTTCAAGGATCTCTCTTCAAAATATTTTACAGCAGCTTCCTGATCGATTGTGATCAAAGGAAAAGTATCGTAATGAGCTCCAATGGCTTTTTTGGTTTTTACAAACTCACATGCCAATGCAGCATCTTGATAACCCATAGTGAAATTGTCTCCAATAGGTAGGATTGCAAGGTCAATCGGATTACACATCATAGGAATCAATTGCATATCCATCGTTAAAGCAGTATCTCCAGCAAAGTAGACATTACCTTCATCACTTTCTATAACAAATCCAACTGGATTGCCACCATAGCTCTTATCAGGAAAACTAGAAGAATGGATTGCATGAACAAGCTTGACAGATCCAAATTCAAAAGTTCTTTTACCACCTTGATTCATGCCACTTGCATTGTATCCTTTTTCAGAAAAGTGGGTGTACAATTCATAGTTAGAAATAATCAATGGATTATATTTTTCTACAATTTTATCTACATCAGCAATGTGATCACCGTGCGCATGTGATAAAAATAAGTAGTCTATTTTTTCATATTCAAAAGGTAGATGAGAAGCTTTTGGGTTGCTGAAATTGAAGGGGTCAAACATCAAATGATGTTCTCCTATCTCCAGCACAAAAGTCATTTGACCTAAATATTGAATTTTCATATATATAAACTGACGCTAATTTGTGATGCAAATATAATCATACTATTAAGAATGCATGACAATTAGATAAGCGCCTTATATGAGAGCCTAATATTATATTATGAGAATATTCAGGACTATAGATCTCTTTTCATGATGAGTAAATAACTTCCAATTAGAAATAATACGATGTATACCATTGTAATAATCATCGATTCATTATCAGTCAAATAGAAGGAGAAATCATAGGCTTTTTCAAACCATTCAGCCTGTTCCAATATGAGTGGAAATTTAGTGAGATCTTCAATCGCATTCATTGGATAATAATGCATGCTTTTATGTTCAATTATATTTCTATGGATTCCCCATCTAACGGCTAATTCTAAAAAGCTCACCCAAGTGAGATAGAGAAATAAGCTGATACCCATGCTTCTAAATACAAAGCTGAGAAATAGGCCAAAATATCCATAGCCTAAAAAGACTAGCAGATATTTAAAAATGAAAATCTTGTTTTCAAACATATCTGAAAGGCTAAAACTTTCAGCATGAAAACTACCAATAACAACTGCTACTAAAGTATAGTATAAGGTAGCAAGGATTGATAAGAGTGCAATGAAAACTACTTTTGATGTCCAAAATTGTTTTCTGGTTAGTCCTGTAATGACATTTTGCCTTAAAGTCTTGTTTCTAAATTCAGAACTCACAAAATAAACCGCCAAAAAACCCATAAAGAAAAAGCCCAACCAATTTCCAATGTATGCCAAATAAGCCCAAACAGTTGGGAACTCAAAGAAGACAGAATTATCAGGAAGGGGTGGAGGTAGTTCGGTAAATTGCTTCCCAATCATCAATAAACTCGGAAGTAGAATGATATAAAACCCAAACATGATTTTAAGGGGTGCACTCTTTTTAAACTTTAGGTATTCTAATTGTATGAGTTTGATCATGATTATGAGTTTTGGGTGATTTCAAGAAATTCTTCCTCTAGACGCTTTTTGCGAATAACAAAGTGATTTAGGTTGATGCCATTTTCAAAGGCCATCTTGTTGAGATTGCCAGCATCATAACCTTCTTTCAATTCTATTGAAAAGATATTCTCGTTGAGTGAAATTTTATCAAGCTCTTTTATGCCTTTGAGAAAATTTTCTAATTTTTCTTTGTCCAGTGATGCTAGCTCTACGGTTAGATTATCACTTAAAATAGAACCGACAGTGCCAGTTGCAAGCAGCTTTCCTTTTTTAATAATGGCAACATGAGAACAAATTTTTTCAACTTCATCTAGGATATGACTTGCCATGATGACGGTCTTTCCTGTTGATGCAATTTTCTTTAGTGTATTTCTAACTTCAGCTATTCCTTCTGGATCTAATCCATTGGTAGGTTCATCAAAGATGACCACATCAGGGTCTCCAATCATAGTAGCTGCTATGGCCAGCCTTTGCTTCATTCCTAAAGAGTAGGTCATGAATTTGGATTTTCTTCTTTCAGCTAGATTTACTAATTCAAGAATTTCCATAAAATCCTGATTGGCAGTTCCCTTTATCCTTCTGACTATTTCTAGATTATCAACAGCGTTTAGATAAGGATAGAAATTTGGTGTTTCTAAGATGGCCCCAATTTTAAGTCTTGGGTTGGGGTCATATTTTCCGTCAAACCATTTATAGCTTCCACTATTGGGATGTAAGATTCCTAAAATACAACCGAGGGTAGTTGTTTTACCACTTCCATTAGGACCTAGAATGCCAAATATGTTTCCTTCTTCTATTTCTAAGCTCAATTGATCCAAGGCCTTTATTGAACCGTAAGTCTTAGTTAGTTTGTTGATTTGGAGTGCCTTCATGTGTTTATTATTTAAGCTTAAGATTCAAATTTTTTATGAAATGCCTATTAATATAAGACAAGTATGCATGCTTATTGGACGAAATGAATAAAAAGCTTAGCGTCTAATTACTAGATAGACCACCAGTAACTTACTTTGAGCACGATAGCTCTATTTCTATTTTGAAGTCTTCCTGATCCAGTGTTTGATAAAACTTCATAGTTATCTGTATAGACCAAGTAGACATCTGACATAGGAGCAAAGCGCCATTGAATTCTGCTATTAACATTAAAGTTGTCATATTGATCTGTATATTGGAGAAAGGTCGTCCAATGCAAATTCCTGGAGAAACTTACTTCCATGCGCCCAGTCAAGACATTCAATATTTCAGCCCCATAAGGATCTGGTAAGCTGATCTGATTCCTTTCGAACTTAACTCCAAAATTCCCCCATGGTTGAGCGCGATAGTTTATTGCAAGGTTGGTGATAAAATTTGTACCATTGTAAAATCCTCCATTCCAAAAGCCTAGTTCATAGGTAAGGGCCTTTCTACCATCTGAGACATATTCTATATTAAAATTAAATGTGTTGTATCTCCCAACTGGAATTGAAGGCGCATCAACATCACTGACAATCTTAAAAGGGTACTTTAAAAATGTGTCTGTATTGTCAATCCTAAATCGCAATTCACTGGTATTATTAAAACTCATAAAATGTCTGAGCCTGTTAAATCTTTCTACAAATTTGACCCCCTCATCTGCGAAGTAAAAGAATTCTATACCTGATCGGTGTAAGCTGATTTTATCTTCTGGGGCACCATAAATGAAATAGTCAACAGCGGTATAGTTTTGATGAAAGCTTTCCCTAATGATCTCATCTGTATCTGCATTGTAATTAAGCACCCTAAAGGCAAAACCCATATCTGTATAATAGTTTTTTCCAACTCCATTAAACATACTCAGCACATTCCATTTGTTGCCAGAATAAAACATTCCCGTAGAATAGGAACCAGTTTGACCTTTGATATCTTTTTTAAATGACTCACTCCAACCTACCCAGCTTTGCCATTTATTATCATCGGAAACATAGGTGAATTCTGTACTCAAATTTCTACCATATGCAGTATCATTAAACTTCCCATCAGTAATGCTCTGTCTATTGTTAAACATCGCCTTTAGCCTTGATCGTTTAAATAGCGTTTGATAAATAGAAACAGCTGAAAAATTTTCAGCATCCTCATCACCCGTAGCAAGGGTTTGTACATTCATCACTCCCGTTCTCAAGCGCTCGGTTAGATTGCCCGTTAATCGAGCTCCATACAATATGGGAATGGCTTCTCCTGCAGCATTTAAGCCTATGGTTCTAGATTGAAAGGGCTTAATACCAGGGATCCCAAAGCTTGAAAAGAGGTCATCATTCTCTAGGAAAAAAGTCCGTTTTTCAGGAAGGAAAATATTGAATCTTGTCAGGTTGGTTTGTTGTTCATCAATTTCAACTTGAGAAAAATCAGGATTTAAAGTTAGGTCTAAGTTTAGTGCTGAATTTAATGCGACTTTAGCATCCAGACCTGCGTTGTAGTTGAAGTCAGTATTAGTTCTTCCTATAGAGACATAAGGTATTAATGAAATATTTCCATTGGCTTTTGGTGGAGCTGTTTCCCAAATTAATTTACCAGTAAAACCGAGGTCCACTCCTCGATATTGTTCCGGAATCGGAGTCCAACTGTGATATTCATTTTTATTGATGGCATTCCTGATAAAATTTATACCCCAAATTTTCTGACTTGGATCAAAACGAAGTGTTTTGAATGGAATGGCAATTTCTACGGTATAGGCTTCTTGCGTAATGTTGGTTTCTGCATACCATTTATTATCCCAATTTAAATTTAAATCAAAGTTGGAGCTTTGTTCTACGCCTTCTGTTTGTACGCCTTCTGTATTAACGCCAAAGAAAAACCCACTAGCTTTTGTGTTTAATGGGTCGATGATTATACCGAATCCATCTCCATCAAAATAGTCCTTGTCCCGTTTTAATGATTTTACGATTACATCTTTGGTTTCATAGCAAACTGCACTTATGAATAAGAATTGATCGTTGTAGCAAAGTCTAACTTCTGTTTTGGGATTAGCTCCTTCTGATAAATTGGGGTATTTTTGATAAAAGTCTCCAGTTGCACTCACAGAATTCCAAACAGCCTCATCCAAGAGCCCATCAATCTTAATTTTTTCATTTGTTTTTTTGATGGTGATCTGGAATTGATCTTGAATTTCTTCAGATGACAATTGGGCATTTAACAAAATTGGTAAGGCCAGCAATAGCGTAATGCCGATATTTAGTCTCATTAATATCTTAATAATGCATAAAAGTAAGGATTATTGCACTTTAAAATATTTATATCTGATCAAAAGTATATTATCTAATTAGCTTTATATTTGTCATTGAAATCCTGCCAATTATTTTTTATCATAAAATAAAATAATTATATGTTTAATCCATTGTATGTGAAATTGTTGAAAACCGTATTTAGTGGAATTAAAAATGAGAATGAAGCAAATCCTGAAGAGGTAACTGCTCCTGAATCTGTTTTTAAGAAAGTAGAGGAAAGCTTAGAAAGTACCTCAAACGAAGCTTCTACTGGAAGATCAAGAGATGATCTTTATAAAGACTTTATGGAAAAACTTAAACATATTCAAACAGAAAACGAGGCAAACCCAGAAGAAGAAACTGCTCCTCCTACTGTATTTGAAAAAATGCAGCAGCAAATAGAAGATTTACAAAGACAAGTTGCCGAAGCAGAAAAAAATGATGTTCCTGTCTCTTTTGAACCTGGACCTTCTTATAATCCTAATCCAGGTCAGCCTTCAAGAAGTTCTGCACCTAGAATGCCTGTCATGGCCATGACGCATAGTGATGGAGGAAGTATCGTAATGCGTGCTGATCCTGCGATGGGTGCTGCTCAAAATAGCACAAGAATTCCGCACGGCTCAAATATTCAAATTATTGGCTACAGTGATAAAGGAGTTAATCTAGATGGCCATATATCAAAGTGGGTAAGAGTTGATTACAATGGACAAAGAGGGTGGATCTTTGACAAGTATCTTGATTTTACTGCTTAGTAATTTGCTGTTTAATTCCTAACCAAAATTTTTCATGTGAGAATTACAAAGTGCTTATTCCATATATTAATCATTCTGATATGCTGCAATGATCTTAAAAGTCAAGACAATATTGCAAGAGAATGGCAAGAGTTGTTACTTGAATCCATTCGGAATGACTTTGCTAGACCTACTGTCCATGCCCGTAATTTACATCATCTATCTTCAATGATGTATGATTGTTGGGCAATTTATGATAGTGTTGCAAGCACTTATCTAATTGGTAATGAAGTAAATGATTTTGTATGTCCTTTTAATGGCTTTAATACCAGTGTAGATAAAGAAGATGCCTTAAGAGAGACTTTAAGTTTTGCCTGCTATCGTCTATTGACTCAAAGGTTTATCACCTCACCGGGAATAAGCTTGATGTTTGAGAAATACACGCATGTAATGGACTCATTAGGTTATGATACCTCAAATTTTGATACAAATTATTCAACTGGTTCGCCAGCTAATTTGGGAAACTATATCGCATTCTGTTACAATTTATATGGTCAACAAGATTTTTCAAATCAAGCGAATGATTATGAGAATCTCTATTATGAGACGGCAAATGAACCTCTTATAGTTGATGAGCAAGGAAACCCAGACTTACTAAATCCCAATAGATGGCAACCTTTAACTTTATTAGAATTTATTGATCAGGCCGGCAACCCTATACCTGAGTCTACTCCGGATTTTTTGAGTCCAGAATGGGGGAAAGTTAAACCATTTTCTTTGAAAGCTTCTGATTTAGAAATAAAAACGAGAGATACTACGGAGTGGCATGTGTATCATGATCCAGGTCCGCCTCCTTTTTTAGAATCAGATGAATACAAATGGGGTTTTAGTATGGCCTCAGTTTGGTCTTCACATCTAGATCCAGAAAATGGTTTGCTTTGGGATATCAGTCCTAAAAGTATTGGGAATAGAATATATCCAGACGACCCTAAAGATTTTTACAATTATCTAGAAGGTGGTACACAAAGTCAGGGACATGCTATCAATCCTTATACTGGTGAGCCTTATGAAGAGAATATGGTTAAAAGATCAGATTACGCTAGAGTACTTGCTGAGTTTTGGGCAGATGGCCCAGATTCAGAAACACCACCAGGTCATTGGTATAGTATTGTACATTATGTGACTGATCATCCTTTGTTCGAAAAGAAATTCAGAGGATCAGGCGAAATCTTAGACGATGTAGAATGGGACATTAAAGCTGCTTTTATTATGGCGGGTGCCATGCATGATGCAGCTGTTACAGCTTGGGGTATTAAAGGCTATTACGATTACATTAGACCAATATCTGCTATTAGATTTTTAGGAGCGCAAGGGCAGTCTACAGATTCAAACTTGCCTAATTATTCGCCAGCTGGAATTCCCCTTGTTGAGGATTACATTGAGCTAGTTTATTTGGACGACCCATTAGTGGGCAGTGTTGCTGAAAACTTACATAAGATAAAAATCAAGTCATGGAGAGGTCCATCATATGTGGAGAATCCTGACTCTGTTTATGCTGGAGTTGGTTGGATTTTGGCAGAAAATTGGTGGCCTTATCAGCGACCTTCATTTGTAACACCTCCATTTGCTGGATATATTTCTGGTCATTCTACTTTCTCTCGAGCTGCTGCAGAGGTGTTGGAGCTGCTTACGGGGAGCGAATATTTCCCTGGAGGGCTAGGAGAATTCTTTGCCGAAAAAGATTCATTTCTTGTTTTTGAAGTGGGCCCAACTGAAGATATTGTACTTCAATGGGCGACCTATCGAGATGCTGCAGATGAAAGTGGTTTGTCGAGAATATGGGGTGGTATCCATCCACCAGCTGATGACCTGCCAGGTAGAATAATAGGGGAGACTATTGGAATAGAAGCTTTTCATTTTGCAGAAAAGTATTTTTTCATAGATGCAGATAATGATGGGTTTTTTGACTTCGAAGATTGCGATGATGCTGATGCTTCAATTAATCCAAGTATCCCTGAAACCTGTGATGGCATAGACAACGATTGTAGCGGAATAGCAGACGACGGAATTCCAACCAATAGATATTATTTAGATTTTGATGAAGATGGATTTGGCGATGCTTCCATTTTTGTTGACACATGCGTAAGCATAGCTCCCATTGGATATGTTGCTAATGATTTTGATTGTTCAGATAATTTTTCAGCCATTAATCCTGATGCTTCAGAAATCTGCGATGGTATAGATAACAATTGTAATTTTCTTATTGACGAAGACTTAGTTCTGAATAGATACTACTTAGATGCTGATGGAGATGGCTTTGGGTATCCATTGGTTTTTATAGATACATGCATTTCAGTGGCGCCTTCTGGTTATACAATAGATGATACAGATTGTAGCGATGATGATCCAGTTATCAATCCAGGTGCAATTGATATTGCTGATAATGGAATTGATGAAAATTGTGATGGAGTTGATTTTTATGAAGAAAAGAAAATATTTCCCAATCCAACAAATGGAATCACAAATATTCATTTAAATACATCGGCAGCAAGCAATATAGAAATCATGGCTTTTGATGGAAAACTCGTTTTTGAACAAGAAGCATTCTTTGAGAATAATAGTTTGACCATTGATCTTTCTGCTATTCCAAATGGCATATACTTAATGAGAATTAGTGATAACGATGAAAATATCTTGTATTTGGAGCGATTTTTCAAGATAAATTAAATAGGCTCAAAACACAGATTGCCCCGAATATTAATTGTTTAAACTACTGACTTGTCAAATACTTGCTTTGATAATTACTATTTTTCGATATAAATATTGTTAAATAGTAAATATTTGCTTATTTTATACTTGAGCACAAAAATCACCACATTATGATGAATAAGCAAGTACGTCACATTATGACGACAGACCCAATCGTAGTAAGACCTAATCAATCAGTTGAAGAGGTTTCTGATATGATGGTTAATCAAAGAATTCAACAGATCCCCGTGGTAAATGAAGGTAAGTTAGTTGGTATGGTTACTTCCTATGATTTATGGAAGAATACCAGACAGGCCAATGACATTCAAGGAAAGAGAATAGAAGATGTTATGACAACTAACGTTTTAAAGATTACACCTATTGATAAAGTCGGCACAGCTGCAGAGCTTTTTGCAGACCAAAGGTTTAAGACCTTGCCAGTGGTTAATCTCAGAAATGAATTAAAGGGTGTTGTAACAGCTTTCGATGTAATTCGACAAGCTTTTAATGAAGAATATGAACAACCTATTCTTTATAAAAAGGAATTTAAAGACCCACTCCTCAGTAGTGCAAAGTAATCCAATTTACCTTAAAGGGCATTTCTAATTCTTAGAGTTGCCCTTTTTACTTAAAAAGCAGCACAATCATTTGTTGCGCTGCTTTACTAACTACTACTATGAAAAACTTTCTTTGATCTAATGACAAGCCGCATTCCTATAAGTTGCAGCCCATACTAATTATTTTTCTTTTTCTTTTTAAAAGGATTAAAGTCTTTGAGTTTGTCTTTGATTTTATCTATTTCATCCTGCACGGCAGAGGAGTCGATAATGCCTCCTAAAGGGCCCGAAATAATGGTATCTATAACCGCACCTGTCTTATCCACGATTATTGAATCAAATTTTGCCTCAATTTCCTCTTCTACTTTGTCAACGAGATCTTCCTTTAAAGTATCAATCTTTGATTCAATGGTTGTGCTTACAGTGTCTACAATTTCGTCATAGATCTGACTAGCTGAGTCCTCTACTTGTTCTATTTTTTCTTCTGCAATGGTTTGAAGCGTATCTTTTACTGTTTCGACAATTTGCTCGGTCTTGTCTTTAACTACATCCTTTACAGTTTGCCCTTCAGCATTAACCAATTTAAAGTCAATGCTGGGCTTAAACAATGATCCAGTAAAGAAGAAATCCACAAATAGGAAGGCACTTTCTTCAATGCTAATGCCTAATTTTTTTGCTTCTTTTCTCAAACGATCGAGACCCATATCTGCAGCCTGACCAATAGGGTTCTCTTCAATTAAACTTCTTGGAATTTTTGCATTAACGATGTAATCTAATTCATTATTTACACTGTGTCCTCCGCTTACATTTAGCTCAACATCCAATTCATCAATTAAGTATTTAAAAGGCTGAAATTGTATTTTTCCATCCACCATGTCAAACCAATTTCTCGTCTCTGAAAGATTGTATTTATCTAAAGCTTTAATGTCAACCATTTCTGAAGCCTGCTTCAAATAATCATTTTCTTTAATCGCGCCATTAAGCGTTTCTAAGAATCCTGAAGCAGTCATTGCATTGAAATCCGGTACCATGTTTTTACCGATGGTTCCTTCCATGACAAGATTTGAATTCAAATCACCTTCAATGTATTTGAAAATAGGAGCAATAATTTGGAGCCAAGAGATTTTTGAAAATGTCTCATCAATTTTAAGTTTACTAATATCATACTTAAGACTAAAAGCAGGATTGCTCTTGTCCAAACTATTATATATCCCTGCAAAGTCAATAGTTCCTCCTAGTGTGCTTGTCTGAGCATCTTGAATCTGTAATTCCTCATTTTTAATCTTGACGACTCCTTTAAGAGATCTTAAGTCAAGGTCAGTATATTGCAATTTTGCTATATCTGTATTAATGTTTAAATCTAAATTTGAAGGAACAGGATAAGGATCGTAATCTTCATTAGAACTGGTTGTTGATAAAGAATCTACTCCAAACAATTTATTAATATCTAGGTTTTCTGACTTAAAGTCTAAGTTGCCAACCAGGGTGCCATTCTCAAATAAATACTCACTTAACTTTGCTAAACTTCCTTTGATTTCAAAAGGACTGCCTTCCAATGTTCCATTGGTGTTTTCAATCTCAAGAGCAGAAGGCATGATTGTAACGTTTGTATTTATGTTATTAAATTCCATGTCACCATAAATGACCTTATTGGCTTTCCCTTTAAGTGTAAAAGCGTAGGAGCCATCCTTTAAGTAATAACTAGTATCAATATAACTTTCTGTGCTTCCGTTGTTGGTTTCATCTTCAGTCATCCACTCATTCAAATCAAGAACATCTGCATTCATGCTTGATTCTATTTCTAATATTTTGCCAGGAATTAATACAGCTAAAGGATTCTTTATGATAACATCACCTTCAAGATTTGAAGATCCCATTGTAGCATCAAAATTTGGAATTAAAACTTCGTCTGGGTTAAATGATGCATTAGCTTTATTTATTTTGATAGCTGGGTTCTTTTTGCTCTTGTAGACAAATTCATTTACTTCGACAATTCCATCTACTTGTACTTTATCATAATTGTTTTCTAATATATCACTGTAGCTAGCATCATAGTTGACATCAGCGTCTATGGTTCCAGTTAAATTGCTGACATCTTCAATTGGGTAAGCTTTGGCAAAATCTTCTAAGACAAGCTTCCCTTTAAGGCTACCTGTATATTGAGGGTCACTATAAAGGTCGCTGATCTTTAATGACGCATCAATGGGATTGTCATTAATGGAAAAATTAAATTGAGGCATAGTTATTTTTAAGTCTTCTTCATTTCCGGTCTTGTTTATTAAATGTATCTCGCCATTTATATCATCGATTGATTGACTAAAACCTGGATATAAGACACCTCCATTTTTAGTATCAATATGTAATTCATATGCTGGAAATTCTTTTGCCTCGTAATCATATATACCTTTAACAAAGCCATTTAATGTAAGACTACCATCTGCTTTAATATCTCTATAATTGTCAGTATAGGCATTGGGAAGTAAGCTAAAAAACTCCTTAAATTTATCACTAGGAGCATCAAACTTGATGTCAATGATGGTCTTGTTATTATCCTGCTGGACAAAACCTTCAAAATTTAAATTAAGCTCATTTAGTATTGCTTCATTTTCCTTTAGGGTATAGCTTTGATTATTTAAATCCATTCCTAAGACAGCATCCAAATTTAAGTTTACATCCTTTAAATAATTGATGCCTCCAGATTCAAGGTTGACATTTTTTGCCTCAGAAACAGTAGTAAGGTCGAATACATTATTCTTGAAATTGCCACTTCCTTCATGGTTAAGATCTTTCATGTTGAAGTAAAAATCTGATCTTAAATCTTCATATTTTATTTGGCCTTTTGAAATACTGTAGTTATTCAATTCTATGATAAAATCATCCTCACTAGCGTTACTAGAACTTTGATTTTCTTTGAAAATGTTATAATTGGTCTTACCATCTTTCCGGCTAACGATATGAATATCAGGTTCTATTAAATGCACTCCGTGTACCTTAATGTTTTCTTCTTTTTTAAATACAGATACGATATCTAAATCAAGCCTGGTTTCTTTAGCTTTATACAAGGTGAACTCTTCGAATTCATCCTTGCCTACAAGACTTAAATCAGATAAAGAAATATTTACATCGGGGAATGATCTCAAAAGACTTATGTCTGCATCTTTAAAGTCAAGGGTTGCATTTAAGTTTTTATTTGCTTCAATCTTAATTTTTTCCACCAATTGATCTTTAAAGAAATAGGGGATTACTAGCAATGCAGCAACAAGCAAAATAATAATGCCTATAATTATGTAAAGGGCCTTTCTTATATTTTTGAATATGCTCATAACTTATCTTTTTAAAACGCTAAATTGCTTCTTTGATACATTTAGATGGAAAATACTTTGAAATGTATCACCTAATGTAATTTTTTAACAGATTTTTAATAATCTGATAGCAAAATGAATCTGGAGTCTAATTTATTGATAATTAATAATTTAAGTGTAAGTTTTCCTAATAATCAGGATAATGTAAAAGCGATTGATTCCATAAACTTCCATATTAATATTGGGGAGGTATTAGGAATTGTAGGAGAATCTGGTTCTGGTAAAACGGTTACTGGGTTAAGTATATTGGGCCTAATTGAACGAGAAGGAGCTCTGATAGACTCTGGTCAAATTAACTTTAATAAGGACGGAGAAAGTCTCAATTTATTGGATTTAAAGGAAAGAGATTGGCAAGCCATTCGAGGTAAGAAAATTTCTATGATTTTTCAAGATCCCAACATGGCACTGAACCCCACTATTAGATGCGGAAGTCAGTTGGAAGAATCTATATTTATACACCAGAACATAAGTAAAGAAGACGTAAAAACTAAAGCATTGGCTTTATTAAAAAAGGTAGGTTTAGAGGATCCTGAACGAATTTATAAGTCTTACCCTCATCAAATTTCTGGTGGTCAGTTACAAAGAGTTATGATTGCTATGGGGATAAGTAATGAGCCTCGTTTGCTGATTGCTGATGAAGCGACTACCTCTCTTGATGTTACGGTACAAAAACAAATTATAGATTTATTAAAGGAGCTCAACACTTCTTTAGAAATGGCAATTATTTTTATCAGCCACGATTTGCCATTAGTTGCTTCGATTGCTGATAGGATAGTAGTGATGAAGGATGGTCTTGTAAAAGAAATATCAAATAAGGACGTACTATTTAAAAATGCAAAAGATCCTTATACAAGGGCACTTATAAATTGTAGGCCAAGAATGGATCAAGCAATGAAGAGCCTGCCACAAATTGATGATTTTAAGAATGCTGAAAATGAAGCAACAATTTTACGTTCTTTAGCCTTAAGCTCAGAAGAGAAATTAGAAAGAAAGATATGGTTAGATAATCAACCAGAGCTATTAGTAGCTACTGATCTTTCTTGTTGGTATGTGAGTGAAAAATCTTTTTTTGGAAAGGCAAAATCTTATGTGAAAGCGGTTGACGATATCAGTTTTTCAATTAAGGAAGGTGCTGTTTTGGGATTAGTGGGAGCTTCTGGCTCAGGAAAAACTACTTTAGCTCAAACACTCGTAGGTTTGAAAAAACCACAAGCTGGAATACTTCAATATAAAGGGAAGCGTGTATTTTCATTTAATAAAGAAGAAATCCGGGATTATAGAAAAGATGTGCAATTGATTTTTCAAAATCCCTATAGTTCCCTAAATCCAAGAATTAAAGTTGGGGATGCAATTGCTTTTGGAATGGAGGCACATAATTTATACCACGATAGAAAAGAAAGAAAAGAAAAGATTTTATCGCTACTTCATGATGTGGGTTTGAAAAGTGCACATTATGATCTCTACCCTAATGAGTTTTCTGGAGGGCAAAGGCAAAGGATAAGCATTGCTAAGGCTCTAGCAGTTCAACCCAAATTCTTGATTTGTGATGAATGTGTCTCTTCCTTAGATGTATCCGTCCAAGCACAAATTTTAAATCTGTTGCTTAAGTTGAAAGATAAATTTCAATTGACATATTTATTTATATCACATGATCTGGCAGTGGTCAAATTTATTTCGGATGATATCTTAGTCATGGAGCAAGGAAAGATTGTTGAGCGTGGGACAAGTGATGAAATATATAATAATCCAGTTCATAGCTATACCAAACAACTTATAGCTTCTATTCCAACGATATACGAATAGCTGTAAATAGAAAAAGCCTCCAAAAGTTGGAAGCTCTATACTTTTTCAAGCATTTATCTTTGTGGTAATTCGCAAGCTGCCTAGCAGCTATACACTACTTAAGTGCTTTTACGATAGTAGTAGCAGCTTTAACTGATAGTTCTGACGGACAGCCATAACCCTTATTACAAGAGCTAAAAGTTGCAAGTCCAACTAACAAAAGCATTGCAGCTACATATTTTCGGATATTCTTTTGCATTTACTAAGAAAGTTTGATGATAAAAATACATACTTCTAACGACTTGGACGAATGAATATTATTAAATCGCATTTTTCCTGACGCTTTTATACATGTATATATGTACTTAATAATGAAAAAGTTACCCAAAAAGTTCAACAGTATTTTCGAGCTAAAATCCTTCTAAGGCTTTAACTGGCTGATAATAAGGTCTTAAGAGTTGCTTTGTTAAAGGAATGCATGTATGCGAAAATCCCTAATTTTGGGTATCATAATTAGCTGATTAAATATTTGTTAAAAAGTAGGCTAATCTGGAATAATCTTAAGTCCAATTCTAAACTGAGGGCCTTTTAGATCTTCCCAAGTATATCTGATTAGAAAACCCCAGTCTTGAATTTCTGCATCGGAAGAACTAAATCCGAATTTTAATTCAGTAACCATAAAGATGTTTTTATGATTATTGATGATGTAACACATCATTTCTTCGCTACCTCTGACAATGCCAATAGATGGTTCAAGATAAAAATTTCCCTTTTCTTTGATTTGATTATTTTCAAATTCAACAGCCTTGAATTGACTTAATAGGCTTATAAATAAATGAGCACTTGTGCCAATCTTGACACTTTCTTCTACATTGGTAAATGGAATAGCTCGGACATCTCCAGATATACGATAAGACAAAGAAGGCAGCCATTGATTCCCTTTAAGCTTGTGGTGATTATTCAAAGGAGCATGGTGACTCAGTCGCACTGTAAGAGGCGATGCCTCTAGTGAACTGATATAATCGTTTGAACTAACATTAACGCTATCAAGATTTATCGCCGCTCTATTAATGATTTGAAGATTTACGCCTTTATACTTTAAATACCTGGAGCAATACAGGTGTGAGCCAAATTGATCCTTTAATTGAAAACTATCAAGCTTGTAGCTCAATGGAATGAAATAGTCTAAAGTCGTTGAACTTAAATCAAAACTTCCTGCACTGCCATTTCCATTTTGTAATAAGGCACCTAGTCCTCCTGAAAACTTGAAGAATGAATTTTCGTCATTTACCGAATTGGAAAGATACTGATCTTGTGAAAAAATAGAAATACAATAAGAGAAGCACAACAATGTGAGTGTAATATTTTTGCTCATTACTATCAATTATTCTAACAAAGTTGGGTCCTCTTGCGTGTTTGATAGTTGGAAATGAATAAACGTATGTGGCCTTAGTATTTAGTATAATTTAAATGAATTGTTCTTCTTGAACCCTAGTAGCTTTTAGAAAGTTATTTTAAACAATTAGATTAAAACAGCATGGTTTGATGCGCAAAAAAGTGTAATTTTGCATCCTAAATTTTGAAAGTATGTCAAGGATAATAACATTAAGGGATGCGCTAAACGAGGCGATGAGTGAGGAAATGAGAAGAGATGATTCTGTCTTTTTAATGGGAGAGGAAGTAGCCCAGTATAATGGTGCATACAAGGTCAGTAAAGGAATGTTGGATGAGTTTGGTCCTGAGCGCGTTATTGATACACCCATTGCCGAGCTTGGTTTTGCTGGCATTGGTGTTGGAGCTGCCATGAATGGTTTGAGACCCATAGTTGAGTTTATGACTTGGAATTTTGCTGTTTTAGCCTTCGATCAAATCGTTAATAATGCGGCTAAAACTCTTAGTCAATCTGCAGGTGAATTCAGTTGTCCTATCGTATTTAGAGGTCCTTCTGGTGCTGCAGGACAATTAGCTCAACAGCATTCACAAACTTTTGAATCTTGGATGGCAAATACACCTGGATTAAAAGTGGTCTCGATTATTGATCCATACGACTCAAAAGGACTATTAAAATCTGCTATTAGAGATAATGATCCTGTCTGTTTTATGGAATCAGAGATCATGTATGGTCTTAAAGGGGAAGTACCTGAAGAAGAATACTTGGTACCAATTGGTTTAGCTGCTGTAAGAAGAGAAGGCACAGATGTGACAATAGTGAGTTATAATAAATCAACCATACTAGCAAATAAAGCAGCTGAAGAGTTGGCAAAAGAAGGAATATCAGCGGAAGTGATCGATTTGAGAACCATTCGACCACTGGATTACCAGACCATTGTAGATTCTGTAAAAAAGACGAATAGATTGGTAGTAGTAGATGAAGCTTGGCCTTTTGCAGGTGTTTCAGCGGAAGTTGCTTACGAAATTCAAAAGTATGCTTTTGATTACTTGGATGCGCCTGTTACTAGAGTAAATTCAGCGGATACTTCTTTGCCTTATGCTCCAACCCTTGTTGAAGAGTATATGCCTAATGCTGCGAAAGTAATTAAAGCTGTAAAAGAGGTTAGCTACGTAAAATAATTTAGTCAATTCTTTGAATTAAGATTGCCCAGTCTGGAACACTTTTATCAGGTGGGTTTCCTAAGTTGACAACAGAACCTCCTTGGACTTTCTTGATAGTTCCGCTAAGTAAATTTCCACCTTTTAATGGATTAAACCATTTGACAGAATAATCACCTATTTGATTGCTTAAATCTAAAGATGCGGATTTTGCAGCCTTAGTGTATACTGCATATGTCGATCCTTCCATACTAAAACAATAGGCATGTTCCTCCTTGATCAATTCATCACTCGCATCCATATTTTGATAAGGAATCATTTTAAAAAAGTCATGAGCAATAGCGGTTTGTTCCCACATATTATTTCTGCTACGCCAGTCTTCTGCATTGAGATCGTTGGGTGGTTTATTCCATCCAAAATACCATTCAACTCCAGAGGCACCAGCCATCAAAGCTCCCCATAAGACCTCTTGTCTCATCGTATCGTGTCTTGGACTTTCTATGTCTGATTTTGTACCTGTATGCCAAGGTCCAATTTCATCCATGCTTATAATCCATGGTCTGTTTGACGCTTCAGCTTTTTGAAGCCAATTTTTAATTTCATCATGAACGTCAAAGGGATTAGACATTTGAAAAGATAGTCCATCTAATCTGTCGAATCCTAGAAGAGGACTTAGAATAAGTTCTTTTTCTTTTGCTTCAGACATGGTATGGATAACAATCGGATTTTGATAGGGATCATGATCTTTTACATATCTAATCATTGAAAATCGTTGTTGATCATTTTGTCCTTGTCTCCAAAAGTTGGCTTGCCCATTTTCTTCTCCCATATTCCAAATAATGTTTTTATGGTGTGCAAAGCGAGCAATCAATTCACGGTAGTATAACTTTCTTTCAATGTTTGTATAGCCATCATCTAATATGAGTTCATTTTCTTTTTCTTGAGTCAAAATTTGAATAACAATACCCAAATTCTCGGCATGAGAAAAGATGATATCCCATTGAGCGAGCTTACTGACATCGTATCTCTTAAAATCTTTCCTATGATGACTGATAAAAGGCCATACATCCCTTGCATCTCCTTCAATATTTAAGCTTAGAGCATAGACACTATTCATACCTTTTGATGCCAAATAATTTAATGCGCCAATAATCCCTTTCCCTTTGCCATTTTGCCAAGAAGGATCTCCTTCGGTCCAATCTTGGATGTGACTTGACCAGGTTTTTATAAACGACTTATCATTATCGTAGGAATAAGTGTTGTCAATATCTTTATACGCAAGAAAGTTTTCAGGAGAATTGGCACCAAATTTTAGAAAGGGCTTACCATCTTTTGTGTGTAAGTATCTACTGTTATTATATGTCAATCTGCCAGATTGAGCAAAACCTATTGCAGTACTTTTCGGAGCTTTTACAGAGAATGTACCACTTGAATGATGATGCTTTTCAATAGGCATACCAACATATGGGTCATCATCAATAGCGATGTTGTAGCCTTTTTTGAAGTGAACGATATAGCTCCAAGACCCTGCGGTATTGGGGGTGAAAATTACTCTCCAAGTGCCACCTGAATCTGCAGAACTTTCTGCAGCATTCCCGTCAGCAGCATAAAATCCAGGAACTATAAATTCTTGATTTTCAGATTTGAATTTTATTTCAAGCTTATAATGCAGAAATGGATTTTCAGCTGCAGTTTCTTCCGTATCACTAATGAGGAAATCAAAAACGATTGGCTCATGCTGTGCATAAACTTTTTGCCCGACTATGTTTAAATAGGGTAGTGCTAAGAATAGTATTACAAATCCAATTCTACAATTCATAGAATTAAGTTAGTAAATATTTTCTAAGCTTAGTGGACAAAGCAACTAAGCGCCAATAACAATGACTGTTTTAAAATAGAATTAGTTACCTAAAACTTCAACATTAATTGCTGTGGGTCCTTTAGGACCTTTTGAAAGTTCAAATTGGACTTTGTAGTTTTCCTTTATTTGATCTTTGCAATTATTGATGTGGACAAAAATCTGATCTTTTGTCTCTTTATCCGTAATAAATCCATACGCCTTTTCTTCATTGAAAAATTTAACTTTCCCAGTTCGGACTTTGTTTTGTGGCATATGCGAATTAGAGGGAACTCCTAGGAGGATATCTTCTGCCTTAATGGTGAATTTCTTTGCTGGATCTGGTGGAGTGTCGACAAGAATTCCATTCTCGTCAATGTAAGAAAGTTGTTCATCAAATGACTTCTTTCCTTCAGCTTCTCTTTCTAATTTTCTTTGAGCTCTTTTTGCAATTTTGTCTTGCTTCTTTTTTCTTTTTTTCTTTTCTCTTTCTTTTTTATTGAACGTCTGTTGAGACTTCGCCATAAATTTTATTTTAAATGAATAATTACCTTTTGAAATAGAAGCTTTTGATAAAAATTCATAAAAATTTAAACTTAAAGCAAATCAAACAAGTGTTGCAAAGGTATGAAATAAACTGAGCACCTAAAAGTAATTAAAGTCTAAAAAGTGTTTATTCAATCAAACTAATGTCTCCACTGAAGTATTCTATTTCTCCATCAGTATACCTGACTCTAAATACATAAACAAAAACAGCGGGCTGAAGTTCCTGATTTTTAAACTTTCCATCCCAACCTTCAACAGGCACATTAGGATTAAAGTTGGTCTTAGTCAATACATTTGCTCCCCATCTATTGAAAATTTGCATTTCTTCAATTGCTTCAACCGATTCATTTCCGTACAAAGTAAAATAATCATTCTGACCATCACCATTAGGAGAGAATACATTTGGTATGTAAACTTTTCTTTGAATAATATCAGGGTGAACAGCTATTGTGGCCTGGTACATACAACCATTAATATCTGTAATAAGGAGTGTGTAATATTGGATAGAAGTGCCTGCAGTGACAACGGGATTTAGACAGTCATCGCAAGATAAACCAAGAGAGGGTGTCCATGTAATATTGGCAATTAATGATGTTTCAAAGCTTATTTGAGGCTCGATGGTATAGTTTTCTCCCAATTGTAATTCGATTGAGTCTTGTAAACTAATTTCTTGAAAGCTTGCTCCCTCAATCGTAAAGCTGGTGAAATAACTGCAGGAGTTACCATCTACAATTTCTAATTCATAGAATCCTTCTTCAAGGTTTTGAAAGAGGAATTCAGATTGTGTAATGCTTCCATTTAAAATAAATGTGTAAGGTTCTACTCCTCCTTCTATATTATTAATGAATGCCATGCCATCAGTTTCACCAAAACAGGAAATGTTAGTTAAGTCCAAATTAACATCAGTTGGAATGTCAATAATGGTATTAATGTATACACTATCATAAGATGTGCATGAAGTCAAAAGATTGACAACTTCAATAATATACCAAGCTTCACCTTCGATGTCAATGCTCAATTGATTTGGATCTGAAATAATTTGACCAGAATCAGTTGTCCAGCTATAACTGAGATTTGTAGGATCATCATTTAACGAAGCTGTAATAGAACTTGAATTGACCCCACAATCTAAAAATTGATTGGGACCTGCATCTATGTTTGGAAGCATTATGAGGCTTTCTACAAAGATGCTGTCAATATTAGCGCAACCATTTGTAGTGTCTACAACTTCTAAAATATAGATTCCCCCGCTTGTTACATTGGTGACTTCTGCATTCTGTTCGATGAGATCATTTTGAGCATTATACCAATTGTAAATCGAATTTGCATTCAAAGGAGATAAAGTCGCTTCAAGTTGGACGATGTCATTGATGCAATCAAGGGTGTCAGGCATTTCAATCATAGCTACTGGAAACTCCTGAACATCAATAACATTAACCGTGTCAGAACTTGAGCAGCCATTAAGCGTATCAAGGGCAATTAATACAAGCTGTCCTGCCTCATCTAAGACTAAAGTATTATTATCCAATGGCTGATTGTTAAAGCTCCAATCATAAATTACATGGTCTTCTTCTTCATTGGATAATGTGATAGATGAAACTATGCAGTCAATTTGATTGCCGGGATTAGTATAAATGATACTAATTGGATCGTCTAAATTTTCAATGACTAAAACCTCATCCAATGAAGAGCTGCAATTATTAATTGTATCAATAAGTTGTAAGAAAAAACTTCCTATGTCACTTGTTTCAAAACTCTGTTCGTCTGAAATGAAATTACCATCCTCATCAGTCCATATAATTTCTAAGTTTAAAAAATCATCATGAATGGCCTCAATGGTAACAATATCATTACTACATGTTATTGCTTGATCTTCTCCAGCATTTGCAATCGGGATGTCGTCAGAAGTGCTAATCATAAGTGAGTCAATCGCAGTACAGCCATCAGCGAAAGTAGCTGTAACAAAGTACATTCCTGGGGCTCCTGCTTCAGTAGATTGTGTATTAGAAGAAAAGAAATTAGGTCCTTCCCAAATATACGTTGCATTCATGCTAGCATTTGCTGTCAATTGTGCAGTATTATTATTGCAGTCTAAAATTACATCTAAACCAGCATCAACAGTCTCTGTACATTCAGAACAAGGATTTGGAGCTGTGAAAGAACCGTTTGTAACACACTGGTCGAAAGTAATGTCTATGATTTCTATACTTAAATCTAATCCGTCCGCTGTTAAATTGTCTATGCTGATTATTTCGCCATAATTGAAAGGGCCGTATTCGATACCTCCTATGATTGCAATGAATTGATTTGTAGTCCCATCTGCCACTTCTACTTCAAAGCTCAAAGTGAAATAATCATCATCCATGATCACACCTGTATTATTATCATCGCATGAGCCTACCATTAGGTTTATGATATTCAATTCGCAAGGAGAAGAACAAGCTGAAGGAGCAAGAACCATTATATCAATTGTACATTCAGCATCTTCAATGTCTTGAATACTAAGTGTAAAATCACCATCAGAAATTAAGAATGGACCATAGTTGATAATGTCATCGTAATTACCTGAAAAAGATCCATCTTGATTGGACCATCCAGACCCAATATTTACACCTGAAATTTCAAGATCAAAAGTATATGTATCATCTGTGGGGTCATTTTCAGTTCCCTGATTATTACAAACTATATTATTTAGTTCATAGGTAATGATACATAAGTCACTGCAATTAGTTAGTGGGCCGATAGTCATAGGGTTAGCACATTGATTATCTTCATTATCTACAATGGTAATGATAGGAGCGCTCCCGTCAGCTGCTAGTGTGAAAGTATTAATCGAATTATAAAGGAAGTTGTAACTGACAATCCCATTGATTAATACATTATAACTATTGTTTGCAGATCCATTGATTGCGCTTGCATTTATGGTGATTTCATAGAAGTCATCTGTTGGGTCTGATAGCGTCCCATTCCCATTACACACATAATCGAATTGATCATAATTTATTTGACAATTGGTAGAGCATGGATTTAAAGGCCCAATTGATTGAGAGATACCACAATCATTTAAGTTTTGATCTACAAAGTCAACGATCAAACTTGATCCATCTGCTATAATAGTAGCTGTGCCGATAGTATTATAATTGACACTAGAGTGAAATACTCCGCCAATATAAATATCTACCATCCCTTGATTATTATTATTGGTAACTACATTAAAACTCATTAGATAAAAATCATCTGAAGGATCTGTATCAGTACCATTATTATCACAAGTAATACTAAATTCTTCTAGGCTTAATTGCAGACCTTCTTCAATAATGAAATCTTCTTGGAATTCGCAATCATTTTCGTCAATACTATAGAGGGTGTAGCTACCTGAACTTAGGTTATTAAATTCAGTAACTGCTTCAAAATTAATTTGATCAAGGCTATATAATACTTGATTTGAAGCAGCAGTATTTGTGATAGTAACAGAACCAGAAGTATCTCCAAAACATAATACATCATTTACCATCAAGGTGAAAGTTGGTTGCTCATAAACAATTAAGTCAAGTGTAACCATGCTCTGACAACCTAATGAATTGCTTACAACGACATACAGGGTTTGATTATTTGGAATCGTATTTTCAAAATTAAGTTCAAGAGGGTTTTGTTCATTGTCTGCATCAGATTGGCTAGCGTAAAAATCAAATTGATAGGTATTAATATTACTGAGTATGGTCTCAGCATCAGTTAAATTAAATAACATGATACCATCATCATTATCATCACAAAGGCCTAAACTTCCATTCTGAACTTCTGGGGAAGCCACGATTTCGACTATAATTTCTGTCATGGTCGTACTCACACAACCGACAGAAATCAAAGATTCTGCTTGAACATAAAAAAAGTAAATGCCTGGGTCCATATTTTGATCCACTTCAAAACTTAGGGTGTTAGAAGCAAGAAGATTTCCATTGCTAGGACTATCAAACCAGTTTGCTGTTTCGTCTGGGCCTACTGTTACATTAAGGTTAATGATTCCTATTTCTTGACAAACAACTGGAGCGTCATTTGTCATAGGCGGATTTATTGAAGGGCAATCGCAGTCTGGAGGATTTACTATTAAAAAATTTGAACAAGTGGTGTTTGGATCTATTGCTGTTACGAAAAGAATGTTGTCAACATCAATGTCACTAATCTCATAGATTCCAGCACCTAAAGGATTGATGGTGCCTTCTGATATGGTTAAGTTGGTGTTGCCAGCATCAACAGTAACGGTATATGTGGACAAATCAGCTGAACAAGAAGAGCTGATAAAAATCAATTCAAAATTATCAAAAACTTCTATAGTCGCTATGGCTTCATCTCCAGGGCAAGTTGTCGTTCCTTGAATGGTATAAATGAATTCATAAACACCCGGAAGGATTCCATTGAAATTTACTGCAGTTGGATCATTTAATATTCCTAAGTTATTTGGGTCAGTCCAGGTTCCACTGAAGTCGCTAACATTTGAAAGGATGTCAAATAAATTAACCATCGTGAGTGTATTACAACTCACATCTGCTCCATCATCACCTGCAAATATTCCTGGCTCTACGATTAAGTCAAAACTAATTTCGTCGGAGCAGCCAAAAGAATTTGTACCTAGAATATAGTAAGTCGTATTACTTGTCGGTGCAACGATACTGCTACCAAGTTCATTCGAATTATTTGCAGGACTGCTACTATGAAAAGTATATGTTGGATTGGTATTATTTAAATCTGTTAAAATAATACTGGATAAATCATATGAACCACCTTCACAAATTACATCAGAGCTTGGGCTTAGGTTTAATAATGGAGCGAGCGAAGAAGTGACAGTATGAGAAGCGCTAATTAAATCATTAGAACAAGGATCAAGAAACTCCCAAGTTATTGTGCTCACATCTCCATTTACAACTACCATGGGCGAAGCAGTTCCGCTTATCTCACAAGTCCCAGACAGACCATTGGAATATGATAAATCCGTAGCTACATAATTATCTTCACCGCAATCCAAAGTTAGATCAGCAGGAGGATCAATAAAGATTGGACTCGGAGCTGGTTCTACTAAAATATTTTGTGTTGCGCTTATTGGATTCCCACAATCATCAGTAAAAGTCCAGGTGTTGCTGATACTACCTCCACAGATATCATAGGAGCCTGATTGTATTGCTAGGACTGATCCTGCAATCTCACAAACGCCCGTTTGATTATTACTGTAACTGAGTGATGGTGTCGTTGATGGTACTTGATCACAACTTAGCGTTTGGTCTTGTGGTACATTAATAAAACTGGCTGTAGGAGCAGGGTTTACAGATATGGTTTGATTGTGTGTAATCGTTCTGCCACATGCATCTTCAAACTCCCATGAAGCATTTATCGTACCTCCGCATTCATCGACATTACCAGTTACAGTCGGGGAGGCTGCTCCATTAATTTCGCAAATTCCACTAGCTCCATTTGTATATTGCAAATCATCAACCTGCCCCGTCCAGTCACTACAATCAATCGTTGCGTCAGCAGGGGGATTTGTAAAGCTAGCCTCAGGAGCTGGATTTACGGTAATATTTTGAAAATGATTTATGGTCCTTCCACAGGCATCTGTAAAGCTCCATGTATATGTTCGGATGCCACCACATTCATCAACATTACCTGAGATACTTGCAGCTACTGAGCCACTAATTTCGCATTGGCCATTTTCATTATTCGTGTAAGATAAATCTGGAGGAGTGTCGGTGAAATCTTCGCAATCAAGCGTCATGTCGCCAGGAGGATTTATGAATGTCGCTTGTGCAGAAGGCTCTACTATGATATTTTGCATAGCAGTAATGGTTCTTCCACATAGGTCTGTAAAAGTCCATGTATAACTTATCGTCCCACCGCACTCATCAGCTGAACCAGTTTGACTAGCGCTAACAGAACCATCTATTTGGCAAACGCCTGTAAGTCCATTTGTATAGTTTAAATCTGGAGCGCTAGTAGGTGCATTTTCACAACTCACTGTTAAGTCTGTTGGAATATTCAGAAACATTGCTTCAGGAGCTGGATCAACTACAATGTTTTGAGTCTCCGTAATGGTTCTACTACATTGGTCTGTAAATTCCCAGGTCCAAGTGATTTGTCCTCCACAATAATCTGCTGTTCCTGTTTGACTTGGAGATTCGATTCCTTCAATCAGACATAAGTTTGATAAGCCATTTGTATATATTAAATCAGGAGCAGAACTTGGAATATCTTCACAGCTGACTGTGATATCCGCTGGGGGTGCTTCAAAGATAGCCTCTAGTGTTGGATTAACTGTTATTGTCTGATCTTCCGATATGGTTCGATTACATTGATCTGTAAACTCCCATGTAAAAGTGATGGACCCTCCACATTCATCAGCTGAGCCGCTCATCGTCGGAGATTCAGTTCCTTCTATCAAGCAGATCCCATTTTCACCGTTGCTATAATTTAGATCAACACTTGAATTAGGGATCGCTGTGCACGCTACAGTTTGATCTGCAGGAGCTGGATCAAATGTAGCTTCAGGAGCTGGGTCAATTGTGATGGTTTGGATATGGCTTACAAGATCATTTGTACATGGATCTGTAAACTCCCAGGTGAAAATTATTTGTCCTCCACATTCATCTGCTGAACCACTCTGAATAGGACTGGCTGTTCCCATATTTAAACAGGCGCCTAATCCATTATTTGTATAGTTTAAGTCTGGTGCACTAGTAGGTATACTATTGCAATCTAAAGTTTCATCTGCAGGTGGATTTACAAAGCTGGCAACGGGGATGGGTTCAATTGTTATGGTTTGAGTATGTGTTCCAGTATTTAAACAAAGATCTGTATACTCCCATTCCCGTGTTATAGTACCACCCAGACAAGGATCAATATTTATGGTTTCTGTACCGCTAACAGTGCCTGTCCCATCACAATTATCCATCCAATCAATATCAACTATAGGGTCCAACAAGTCGATACAAGCTAGGGTCATGTCTCCTGGTGCATTGGGGAACGTAGGTACTTCTGTATCTTCAAAAGATAGTGGTATCATAGTAAAGTCACAACATTCAATTGAACAGTCGATGCTTGAAACATTGTCGCCAACAGAAGGAACGAATGCATTACCACTTGTATACCAATTATAAGAATAAAGGAAAAATTCACCACAACTATTTGAGGTGTAATCACCTACATCAGTTGTGTAAATCTCTATGATATTGCCAGCATCATCCGTGATGAAAAACAATTGGCTATATGCTAGGCCTTGTTCATAAGCTGTTCCATCCCAGCTAATCGTTTCGCCTGGACAGGTTGGAGTTGGATTGGCATTTAATACTCCCGCTTCAGCTTCACAACAAAACTCCACTAAAACTTCAACATCGTCAATTAAGCTGCAACCAGATCCACTGGTAACTGTGACGGTGTATGTTGTTGTTACTGTTGGGCAAACAGTTATGCTAGGAGTAGATTCACCAGTGCTCCATAGATAAGAATCACAGCCTGAACCTGCATCTAATAGGGTACATTCTTCTTCGCATATGGGTCCAATATCTTCTGGTAGTTGAGTTCCAACACTCAAAATAGAAATAGGAAAAATCAATTCAAAGACACAATTGTTTGAATTGTTCCAAGCACCGGTTTCACCATCTTCAGTTAAATAGAAAGTAACCGTTTCTGTAGCATCACCAGAACTTGTCGGACAAAATTCTAAATCAAACCCAAATCTTGGGCAGTTTGTTGTACAGTCTATACCCCAATTATCTGATGGGTCACCATCAGTTAACCAATTATCATCTGCTTCACAAAAGGTATTACCGACACAATTGGTGCCATTCCAATTAGAAATATTCCCATTATTGCCACAGCCTGTTCCAGGTGGATCCCAATAAAATCCATTTCGATACAATGTGCCTGAGCATGCGCCTCTAACAGTGTTTCGAAAAATCCAACCAGCATTAGGGGGATTGATAGTGCCAGCTGTCACATTCCAACCTGCAGAAGCAAGATGAGATATTCCATGAATCCAATTTACACCAGAACCTTGATCCCAATCAAAATCAAGCTCTACAGAAAGTGAAATCACACCACATCCATTTGCAGTAATTTCTAAACTATTATCAGCGGTTCCAGATTGATCAGCTTGCACATTTCCTGAGATACTGGCGGTCCCTACATTGATAGTTGCTCCGTTAATGGATGTGATGGTTGCATTAACGTTGCAGACTTCGCACGGTCCACCTCCACATTGTGCAGTCACAAGATCCCAATTTAGCATACAAAGAAGCATGCTAGCATAAATTAGGACCCTTGACTTTCTTTTAAAATGCATTTTCCTCTAATAGCTACAAACTAATTATAAAATATCAGCCATGTAGTTAGTCTTTTGGTTTGAAATTTAATAAGAATTAAAAATGTGCTTATAGACAAGCATTTAAGATACCAAGACTTCATTATAAATAGGTATGCGAAAGCAATAAATTATTGAATTTAAAAGTCGTAATTTCGCCATATGCAGCATGAATTATCAAGCTTAACGCAAAAGTTTTTAGCTAAAGTAAAATGGCCTCATTATATCAATGGTCAATTTGATGAAGCTCAAGAAGAAGCATCATTAGCTGTCGTCAATTCTTCGAATGGAGCTGTCATCGCTATGGTCTCAGTGGCAAATAAACAAGAGGTTGACAAAGCTGCAAAAGCTGCTTATGATGCTTTGCATAAAGGTCCTTGGAGTCGTATGCTTCCTAATGAGCGTGAAAAATTGATGCTTCAAATCGCTGATGTAATAGAATCAAATAAAGATGCTTTTGCTGAATTAATTGTTTTGGAAAACGGTAAACTAATTAATGATGCAAATAGAGAAGTTAGCTCGACCATTAATTGTTTTAGATATTTTGCAGGACTTGCTACTAAGATTGAAGGTTCTACTGTAGATGTTTCTTTGTCGGGAGGGTCTCATTTTGCCTTTACAAAACGTGAGCCTATAGGAGTAGTAGGGGCTATTGCCCCCTGGAATGTTCCTCTTCAAATGTTCTCTTGGAAAGTTGCTCCAGCCATAGCATGTGGATGTACAGTAGTATTTAAATCATCTGAAAATACACCATTATCAGCATTATTGCTGATGGAATTAATAAGTGATTTGGATATTCCCAAAGGGGTTATAAATGTCCTTAGTGGGAGTGGAGTGATTACAGGAGACTGCATTGTGAAACATCCATTAATCTCTAAATTGAGTTTTACAGGATCTACCAAGGTTGGTAAAATGATAGGAAGAAATGCAATGGAAGATTTAAAGGATTTTACTTTGGAGCTAGGAGGTAAGAATC
>CALGNN010000199.1 GCA_937961455.1 uncultured Saprospiraceae bacterium | reverse complement strand
AAGTGAGTGAAGCGCGACTGCGCACTTCAACAAAGGTTAAAATTTGGAAGTATACCTTATAGATTTCGAAGTCTTTCCTTTTTGTCTTGAAACAAAAACGAAACCAAAAAATTCAAGGCTGTAATCATTTCTTCACGTCATTACCCAGAAAAAATCTGGACACAAATAAGATCGCTAGAGCCTACTTTTTATTTCCTAAGATCTACTCCATTGTTTTGAAAATTCAATGAATGAACTTTTGTTTAGCGATTGGATTTGAGTCCTATCAGATTTTTTCTAGCCAATGACTAAAATGATTAAGGCCAGGTATAAAAACAAATGATATCAGTTAGTGTGTTAAATAACTTTTGTGTCTTTTGTGTCTACTTATGTGCCTTTTGTGTTTCAAAAATTTATCCTGCGAGTTGGGTTTGAGTCTTCTTAGACTCTTGATCCAAAGTGCCTTTCCTTTTTGTCTTGAAATGAACGAACGATCTGCGCAGCAGTATCGACCGACAGGTCGATAAGTTAGTGAAGCGCGACTGCGCACTTCAACAAAGGCTAAAATTTAAAAAGAAAATAGTCAATTGAGTATGTTGTTCATTTCGAAAACGCTTTGGATAAGTGAAGCGCAAATGCTGCGGGCGGCTAAATCTGATATTAACCGAGAGATTGAAAAAGTAGAAAAGCTCGATCGCCCACTTAAACTACATTATTTTATAAATTAAGTAAAGCCTAAATTGAGGTTTAAGTTGCAAACTTAAACCATCAACAGTCTTATCAGATTTTTTCTAGCCAATGACTAAAATGATTAAGGCCAGGTATAAAAACAAATGAAATCAGCAAGTGTGTTAAAAATCTTTTGTGCCTATTGTGTCTACTTATGTCCCTTTCGTATTTCAAAAGTTTTTTAAACCTATTGGATTTGAATTTTTTTAACAATGACTTAGCATTGAAAAAAGCATGCACTCAGTATTTTTTTTACAAAATTTAATATTTTTATTTATACTTGAATATTGCTTTTAAAGGAAGGCATAACGAAAAATTTATACCCTTAGCTGCCATTTGTAAACCATAAAAAAACATCGCAATTACTTTCTAAAACAAAGAAGAATGAATAAGCCAAAAATTGTAAAGGATTTTGAAAAACTTAGCGAAGAAGTCCTTGCTCAAATCAAGTTAGAATATCCTTTCGGCTTCGAAAAAAAGTTAATTACTTTTAAAAACGGAGAGGGTAAATTCGTCAGTGCCTTACCTTTTGAAACCGATGACTATCACTATTTAATTCGGATGACGCGCATAGAAGCACAGCAAATCATTGAAGATGATGATGACTATGATGAAGAAGGTAATTTATCTGAAGAAGCCAAAGAAAGACTTGAAGATGAGTTAGATGTTTAGTAAAAAAAAGTATTTTAGTTTACAAGCATATTTAAGCTCAAATTAAATAAGACCGTCTTAGTCTTATTTTAATAATCAATCCTATTTTGTTTCTGAATATAAATCATACCCTATTACAATAAGTCACTCAGTAGTCACACAATTCATTTTCTTTTGAATACTTTTGTATTCGCACTCCTTCCTTATTAATTTCCAAATAATGTTTTGAATATGAAAAAATTCACCACAGTACTGAGTTATTTTTTATTCTTTCAAATATTCCCTTTAATTATCTCAGCACAAGATTGCAACATCGCCAGTCTGATGGGAGATGCAACTGACCGTGTTGTATTTCATGGCAACATTCCTGAAAAAGAAGGCATGGTAGACAGAGCGCGAAATCTATGGGACCTTCAAACATATAATAATGAAATCTATTTAGGCTACGGCAATACTACTACGAACCCAGGTCCGCTAAGTTTATACTCCTTCAATCCTGACACTAAAAAATATACTTTTGAATTAACACTACCTACTGAAGGAATCGAAAGATTAAAATTACTTAATGATAAATTGTTCATACCGAACAGTGACCCAAAGCCAGGTAATAAGCATAAATATTATTTCAAAGATGATGGTGTCTGGACGCTGGTTTCTAGTCTGCCTGATCTTGCACATATTAGAGATATGGAATTTTTTGAGGGGGAATATTATTTAGTGGGTAATACCAATTGCCCAGGATCTAAAACAGCTGAATGTGCAGGGCTTATTAGACATGCTAATCCAACAGCGGCATTCGAAAATGATATGATCGTCGATGAATTACAATTGGCCAATCCACTCAATAATTCAAGATGGAATTGGTTTTTTGGCATCCTGAAAATGAATAATAAATTAATCATTCCAAATGCCATGATGACAGAATCCTATAACCCAAATTTAGTCATCCCAGACGCAGAATTTTTTGTTGTAGAAAATGGAGCAATTTCTTGGTCTGCCTTTATGCCGCAATCCACAAAACTCAAGCATTTTCAATTCTATCCTGTAGACACAACTGTCACACAGCCTGATACTTTTCTTACTAAAATTAGTATTCGAAGTTTTGAAAGTGTCAATTTCAATGATCATTTATTATATACTACAAGAAGTTACTCCCCTTTCAATTGGTATTACAATGATCATTATAATAATTCCAAAGGAATGATTTTTAAAAATGCACTTCTCACAGAAGCTAAATTTGTGACATTCCCTGATGCAGATGCTATGGGTGAAGATCTTTTTGTATTTGCTGATGAAGTGTATGCACTAGCCAACAAAAACATCTCCAGCAATTCCAAAAAAGTATATGTATATAAGTCAAGTGATCCTTCAGAAAACCCCAATGACTGGGAGGAAGTGTTACATTTTAATTCGAGTAACATAGCTCGATCATTCGAATATTTAGATGGTAGAATTTATTTTGGGCTCGGACAAAACTTAGGTGATGACCTAGAAAAATCGGGTCAATTAATTTCTATTGCTGTTTGCGATGATCCTTCTTGTCCTCCCGCTGGTCAAAGTTGTGATGATCAAAATCCGTGTACAAGTAATGATGTGACAGACGGATATTGTGGATGCAGTGGAGTTGCGATGGACGATGATGGAGATGGTATATGTAATAATTTAGAAGACTGCCCTGCAGATATAGCGCTTGGTCTGAACCAGCAATTTGATGCAAGTTATCAATCAAGTAATTCCATTTCATTTAATAATCAAATCAGTTTAAATACTCAAGTAAGTTTTCTTTCGAAAAACATTCACTTGGATGAAGGCTTCGAAATAATACTAGGATCTGAATTATTTATTGATAGAGGAAATTGTCCATAAATAAGAGCAGGAACAAGTTCCTGCTCCATACATAGTTCAATCGATGATAAAACTATTGTAATGCACATTCTACAAAAGGATGAGCGCTTCAACTTGTATTAGTGGTAAAGTGCAATGTATGCTATTCCACTGCTAAGATGCACTCCCCTAAAAAGGCGATTTTTCTTTCCCAACAATCATTTTATATCTTTGTTATAAATCAGCAAATTTATCTTACATGAAACTGACTCAATTAAAATCTATCTTGTCGAATAATGGAATTTTAAAATTTCAAACCACTGATGGGAAATTGGTAGCGCCACATTTTCACTTAACTGAAATGGGTAAGATTCAAAAAGAATTTATTGATTGTGGCGGAACTGTAAGAACGGAGAAAACCATAAGCATGCAATTGTGGGTAGCAGACGATTTTGACCATAGATTGAGTAATGAAAAATTCTTAAGCATCATTAATTTGTTTGAAGATCGTTTTGGAAAAGAAGATTTAGACATAGAAGTTGAATTTCAAGGAACAACCATTGAAAAATATGCACTTGACTATAATGAAGGTTTTGTGCTCGTATCAAAGCAAACCGATTGCTTGGCCAAAGAAGAATGCGTCGTACCTGAAAAGCAAAATAACTTTGCTTCCGTTATTCAAGAAAATGGAAATTCTTGCAGCCCAGGAAGTGGTTGCTGTTAATTTCTAGCTAACAGCACATGCAAAAAACTGCCTACTTACTTATAAGTCTAATAGCTATCGGCTATATTCTGACCATTGCAGATAACATTATCATTCCTTTTATTCTAGCCATTCTTATCTGGTTCATCGTAAAAGACATTAGAGACTTACTAAACAAAGTACCATTTATAAAAAAGTGGATCCCAAACCTTGTGCAAAGCGTTTTAGTATTTCTCATTTTTTTCGGCATCCTCTCTATCATCAGCAATATGCTCATAGCAAGCATCGATTCATTTAGAGAAGATTTACCCAGTTACCAACAGAATTTGGTAGAGATGAATGAAATTATTTTTAATCGTTTCAATTTTGATGTTTCAAAAAACCTCAATGATTTCATCGGTGACTTTGAATTTGAAAGCATCATCCAACCTGTATTGAACAGTCTGACAGGAATCTTGAGCAGTAGTACTATGATCATCATTTATGTGATTTTCATTATCATGGAAGAGGGAAGTGTTGCAAAAAAAGCTAAGCTCCTTTTCAAAACAGAAAATAATTATCAAAAAGCCAGCTATATTTTTAGTCGCATTGACAAATCATTTGGTCGGTACATATCCCTCAAGACCTTGACCAGTATTTTAACAGCAAGCCTAAGTTTTGTGGTATTAAAACTCTTGGGTATCAACTCTGCTGCATTATGGGCCATCATTATTTTCTTACTCAACTATATTCCCAGTGTGGGTTCATTGATTTGCACCGCCTTTCCTACCATCATTGCTTTCTTACAATTTGGAGCCTTCATGCCTGCCTTGTGGGTCCTTCTTGGTGTTGGACTTATTCAAATTGTAGTTGGTAATTTATTAGAACCCAAAATCATGGGCAACACGCTAAATATTAGTCCATTAGTAGTCATCTTATCGCTAGTTGTTTGGGGTGCGCTTTGGGGAGTTGTAGGTATGTTTTTGAGTGTCCCTATCACCGTGATGCTTATCATTATTTTTGCTCAATTTGAGTCAACAAAGCCTGTTGCCATTTTACTATCCGAAAATGGTGAGGTAAGCTAATATATTTAGGCTATTTTCGTCTTAAACTCACCCAAAAGCATGAATGATTATTAAAGTTTTTGCGATATATTTAAGCCAAGTATGTTAGCAATTAACCAAACCAAATTACAATTATGAAAACCTTTAGAAAACAACTTACCCTATTACTTCTATTAAGTTCAATTTCTCTAAGCGCCCAACTAAGTGAAGGTGGTACTCCTTATAGCAAGGCAAATAATATTTCTACAAATATTCCTGTCTTAGAAATGGAAGCCATACCCATAGATCAAATTAAAAAACAAGATGAAATTAATGACCAAGAAAATATTCCTTGGAGATTCGCATGGCCTTTCTCTGTAAGAGTAAATATGAACAGCCATGGTATATGGACGGAGAATGCTGACGGCTCTCGCATCTGGCAATTAATCATATCCTGTCCAAATGCAAATTCTATCAACTTGCTTTATGATAACTTCTTCATTCCTGAAGGAGGAAAGTTTTTTATTTATGCGCAAGATGGTTCTCAAACGATCGGTGCTTACACTCATAAAAACAATAAGAGCTCTGGAAAATTTGGAACAGAGTTGGTCTTTGATGATAATATCATCCTTGAATATTTTGAGCCTGCAGATGTAAAAGAAAGAGCTCGAATTTCCATCGCTCAAATTTCACATGGCTATCGATCCAGTCAGTGGAATGAGAATCGTGGCGTGGATGATTCAGGAGCCTGCCAAGTAAATGTAAATTGTTCTCCTGAAGGAGATAACTGGCAGGACTACAAAAAATCAGTTGCCAAAATCGTAGTAAATGGAACAGACTGGTGCACGGGTTCTTTAATGAATAATACCAATGAAGATTGCACACCCTATTTCCTAACAGCAGACCATTGTCTGACTGGTGGCTTAGATGCGGTGACGAATCCTGATGCAGCTGGTTGGGTTTTTTATTGGAATTTTGAAAGACCTGGATGTGCTAATTCTGGAACTATTCCAACCGAAACCACAGCTGGTGGCACACTACTAGCTAATGATAGTCCATCTGACTTTGCTTTATTTGAATTAGCAGAAAATCCTTCCGATAATTTTGATGTCTTTTTCAATGGATACAATGCAACCAATACAACTGGAAGTGGAGGCGTCGGTATTCATCACCCCTCTGGAGATGTAAAAATGATAGCTACACATAGTATTACTCCTGCGACAACTGGATGGGGAGGAACAACTATAGACCACTGGACAGTAAATTGGGATGCCACTACTAATGGACATTCTGTTACCGAGGGCGGCTCATCTGGTTCTCCACTATATGATAGCAATGCAAGAGTCATAGGTCAATTGCACGGAGGATCTTCCATCAATTGTTCAGATCCTGCCAATGATCCTGGTGTCTATGGTAAAGTATCTTATTCATGGTTTAACAATGGAGCCACAAGCCCTCAAAGAAGATTGCATGATTGGCTTGATCCAATTGGTGGAGGAAGCAACACAGAATTAGATGCCAAAGGAGCTGCTCCTATTGTCAAATTTACAAGTACGAGTACGAATGTAGATGAAGAAGCCGGAAGCAACCCCAATGCTTGTTTACCTTTCCAAACCATCATAGTCTCTGTTGACATTAGTCAAATTCCAAGTGCCGATGCTACGGTAAGTGTAGTCGTAAGTGGCTCTGCCAGCTCAGGTAGTAATGGGGATTTTGAAGTAACAGGACCCACTAACTTTATATTGAATGCTGGAAATATGTCACAAGATATTAGCATTAATATTTACAATGATGGATATCTAGAATCCGTTGAGGATATCATTTTGGATTTGAGCATGAATGCAAATGGAGGAGATGCAGTACTTTCAAATTCTGGAAGCACGCACACCGTCAGTATTATAAGCAATGATCCTAACCCTATGATTGGACCTTTGAACCAATTAGATAATGAAGATTTTGAAGCTGGAATAGGCAACTATACGACCAGTAATGTTGAAGGAGGTGACACTTGGTTCGTTGGTGATAACTCGGCGGCATCAAGCACATCTTGGACGGTACCTGACAATGGCACAGGTCAATTGATTTATGCAAATGACGATGCTTGTAACTGTCTCATGTCAGATGTCCAACTCGTCAGTGAGGTATTTGATTTATCTGGTGCTTCAAATGCTGTCCTAAACTTTGACTTATATTATGAAGGAAACACCTATCAGAGTGTTCCTGAATCAGCTGAAGTCTTTGTAAGCACAGATGGTAGCAATTTCAACTTACTTGCTACACTTAGCGGTTCTGGAAGTTGGCAAAATATAAGTCTAGACTTAGCTGCATACGTAGGCAATAGCACAGTGACCATTGCATTTAAATATTCTGATGGCGGCGGTTGGTTGTATGGAATAGCCTTGGATAACATCACCATTGAATCCAGCGGTTTTATGCCTATTGAAGAAATCGATGGCCTTGCTGATGAACAATACTTGGGACCTTTTGGTACGGTACATTTCACAGATCCTACTACGGGCAATTTGATTGCGACAATTGAAAATGCAGGCAGTCATGATTTTGGATGCACCTCTGTTGCTATCGATAGAGCTGGTTTAACTGGATCTGGTCACACTCCTCCCATTGCTTTTAATGACAGCAATACTTCCAATTATGTTGCTGCTAAAACCATTGAAGTAATCCCTGAGTTTAATAACACATCAGCAGACATTATCGTCACAATGTATTATACTGATGATGAGATGAATACTTATTTGGCTGCAACAGGTAATTCCTTGACAACGGTAAGTATGCATAAAGTATCTGGAGCACAAATTCAAGATGTCACACCAGCCAATGCTTCAAGTTATACCATTGAATCGCTTTTGTCTAGCTATAGTGATTTTGATGGAGACCATAGTTTTACAGCCAGTTTTGATACTGGATTTTCAGGATTTGGAATTGGCAAAACTGCTAGTTGCAGTGATCTTACCAATACCAATGATAGTGGTGCAGGATCATTAAGGGAACGCATAAATTGTGCTTCTAATGGAGATGTTATTATATTAGATGAGTTTCTCGCTCCAGGAACCATAACCGTAAGTTCAGGTCCACTGGTATTTAACAAAGACCTCACCCTAATTGCCAATAACAGTGGAATGTCTCTCAATGTAATCGGCATGGATATTTGTGTTCATGTATTGCCAGGGAACAATGTGCAGTTTGAAAATTTTGATATTAATTTTGATGAGACCAGTACTGACAAAATCACACTCTTAAGCGAAGGTGAGCTAGAATTGATTAAAGTAAATATTGAAAAATAACATCATGAAAGTCTTAAGGTATCTCTTATATTTTTTACTCCTCCTCATTGTGATTTTTCTATTAGCTGGGGTGGTTAAACCTAAGGTGAGTTATGAAAGCTCTGCTACAGTTAACCAACCTATGGAACAAGCTTGGAATTTATATAATGACATGGATAAAATTCAAGAATGGATTCCAGAGGTAAAAAATATAGAGACTTTAAAGGAGACTAAATCAAAGATTGGTTCTTTATATAATATTACTGTTGATAATAACGGGAAGGAAGTTGTGATGCAGGAAGATGTTATTGCCTTTAAACGATTTGAAGAACTTGGATTAAAGTTTAGAACAGATGATATGATCAAAACGGATATCACAAAGTTTCAAAGCGTAGGAAATCGTACAAAAATCACAACGAAACATGAAGTAGTTGGAGCGAGTTATTTGAGTAAATGTATGTTTGCATTCTTTGGGCCGATGTTCAAAAAAATTGATCAATCATATATGAACAATTTTAAATCATGGGCAGAAGCGATTGGACCAGTCGAACAAAAATTAGATGATAAAAAAGTGGAAGATGTCGCTTTAAAAGACAAGGATGCTTCTAATTCATCTGCCGAAGTTAAAAAGGTCGTAGAAGAAGCAAAGCCTAAAGTAAAAAAGAAACCAACTCAAGTGGCAAACGCTTTAGCTTATCCTTCTGATTGCCCACATGACCAAGTAAAATAATTTGATTTATATTCATAATGAATAGGATATAGCTAAACCCCAGAAATTAGAAACTTACTGGGGTTTTTTATTTTAATTCAATTAAAGAATCGTCAATTGATGATTGAAAGGATCAATATGGATAATATGTTTTTGTAAAAATGTACCTCCAATAATCATTTTAATACCCATATCTTCTAATATACTAAGGTCCTCAGTATAAAATTTATCTTCAAATTTTACCGATCCAATATTGAAAGTACTCTGACCTGGAGAACTGTACTTTGCTATACTTGGATCAACAACAGTGACTGGTGAACCTGTGTCGATAACAGCCTTAACTTCATGTCCTTTGAATGAAACTGGAATGATTAGATAATCTACATCTTCCATTAATGGGGTTTGTGCCTTAAATTTAGCTATAGGTGATTGCGTTTTATTTAAGTAGAATTTCCTTTGATTATAATCTAATTGAATAAAATATTTACTAAAATACCCCCATCCAACTACCGCATTAAATTCTGTATTTATTTGTTTTGATACAGATTCCATTTCTCCAGGAGAAGAAGAGAAGGGGGTCTTTGGAAGTGCTTCCTTTCCAACACTAACATTTTCAATAGTACCAAAATTTATATCATATTCATTACCCCGAATATCATACATCTTAGCTTGAATCTTTTTAACAGGAATCGAATGCTTTGTAACAAACTTGGAGGAGAATTGCAGAATATTAGGATCTCCAAAGTCGATCATGGCATTTACCGTTTCATCTTTAACTTTCAGTTTTGTAAAAATAAGGCCATAAGGAGAAACTTCGAAATTGACTACATTGTCAAACTGCGTTTCATCAACTTGGTTGATTATTTTAGAACTTGTACAAGAAACAATCAGGATACTAAAAAGGAATAATACCTTAAAGGAATGTTTCTTCATATTTTATCATTTTTTTCGCGCCTGAGTCTTTAATTGGAATTGAGACTTTCTTCCCAGTTTAGCATTGTACTTATCTAAATAAATTTTTTCAATTTCTTTCTTAACTGCATCTGGAACGGTCTTTCCATTTACCTTAAGTTTTTTATTGGTCAGTTTCATTGAATAAAACTGTCCCGGCTTAATAATTCCATTTTCAATAAGAACATCATCAAAAAAGTTTCCTTTGTCTATCCCATCAAAATAATACACACTACTATCAAAAGCTTTTGCAAAAGCATCTTTATTCTTATGCATGAGTGTGATCATATCATGACTCATGTGCATGATGGAATCTAGCTCATTAGATAGCATGAGTTGACTATGTTCTAAGTCACCTGAATTAAACTTATAAATCTCAACATCATTGCCCCATTGTTCTTTTTCTCTCTCATAAAGTTTTTCTAGTTTATGCTGATCTTTCTCTAAGCGCAATTGAAGCTTTTCATTATTCTTATGGAGTAGCTCCTCTTGAATTTCCATTTGTCTAGCTGCATCCTCTAATTTCTTTTCTGCAGACTTCAATGATTTTTGGTAAAATTTGATAGCATCCTTATTCTTACCTTTTATATGTAATTCATAACCATCAGACTTTTCCCATTTTGGCCCATCATCAGATTCTATGATTTTATATCTTCTCTTAGCTCCATTAGCTTTTAGTTCAACTTCTTTCCACTCGGTGCCTTCTTCTGTTTCCAAAAGCCTGTATCTTTTTTCGCCCTTTCCTCCTTTTGGTTCAATGGTCTTCCATTTTGTGCTGTCTCCGGATTGTATTAACATAAATGAACGAGGATTATCATTATCAATGATTTCAACTTTACGTTCGACATCCATATACTCATCACCATTGATAATTACTTTATCATCATTTATGATAATTTCTACAGGCTCACCTTCCTTCGATCCTTTTATGATTATGCGTCGCTCTGTTTTAGATGTGTCATCAGAATAAAAGAATCCTTCCGGGAGTTCAACTGGGTCTGGAAAGCTTTCTAGTATTTCTGGAAGCGTTTGAAAATTTTCACTATCGAAATTAAAATTCTGTAAACCAGAAATTGGAAAGTCCGGCATATCAGGAATGTTTGGAAAATTGAAATTTTCGAGGCTATTATGAAAATTCGGAAATCCCTGATCTTCCAAAAGATCATTGAGTTCTTCTATTTCAATAGAAGCAGGTGGTAGCGCAAAACCTAATCCTTCTATATTTCTTGGCAATACATGGATGACTGAAGGAACTGGGGAAGCTGGAGATTGAGAAAGTAATTCATCAATTACACCTTGATGATTTTCATGCTCAGATTTTGGAATTGTTTTCCCATCTATCTTTAACTTTTTAATTTCTCCATTTTCTCTTTTAAGGTAAAATGAAGAACCGTCTTTCTTCATTTTTATCACATCTTTGGTTTCAGTCTCACTTTTAGAAAAGGGTATCGTGTCCTGTATTATATTAGAACTAAGTTCTGAATATACTGGTGTTTTCTCTATGCCTCTATTTTCTGTAGAGAAAGCAAAGACCGTAATTAATAATAAGAAAAGGGTTGATGCAGCTATTTTTTCCATGAGTTTAGATTTTTGATTAGGTACTTCTAAGATTCTTTTAATTCTATCTAATAAGCGTTGGTTATTTTTTGAAAAGCCTATGGCTAAAATGGGCACAGAATTTATTTGAAATTCTTGAGCCTTCATTAATGATTTTGCGTAGCTCAATTTATCCTCGCACAATTGCATCGCCATATCATCACAGCAATTTTCTCTTTCCTGCTTAATTTGATTTGACATCCACCAAACAGCTGGATGGTAGTAGTAGATACTTTCGATAAATGAAATCAACAAATTAATGAGAAAGTCGTATCTCTTGATATGGGCCAATTCGTGTGCAAGTATCGCTTCTAATTCTTCTGTAGTAATTTGATTTATTAATGCTACGGGAAATAAAATAACAGGCTTCAAAAATCCAACTGTCATTGGAACCTGAATGGCCTTACTCAGCAGAATCTTCACGGGCTTTGTCAGTGCTAGTTTTGATTTGAAGAGTACAAGTTTGTCTGACAAATGTGATTGTGTCCACTCTGTAGCTTGATCCTTAATACTCTTGATATAAATCAATCCTCCAAAAATCCTCAGACTGAATAACATAAAACCTATACCCCACAAGAGTACGATGGTTCTAATGTTTTCTTGAAATCCTTGTAAGAGTTGCTGCATCAATTGGGCTTCTTGCATTTGACCACTTACCCTTGCCCATGATCCATAACTAATCAAAGCAGATTCTTCGGGCATCTGAATTCCATTGAGGTAGTAAATAAAAGTGGCTACATTGAAGAAAAGGAAAACGACAAGTCCACCTGTAAACAAACGATATTTACTTACAGAATTTAAATTAGGCTTCAAAGAGACTATTAGTAAAACCAAAACAGCTACCAATATGGCTTGCCAAATAGAATGAAAAAAACTCCATCCAAGTGCCTGTATCAATTGATTGAATATGATGTCAAAATTCGTTTCCATTATTCTGCGTCTTTTTCAATTTTCTTAATAAGATCCTTTATTTCTTTGAGCTCTGCCTCACTGGTCTTGTGGTTACCTAAGGCTTGCATAACCAACTTCATGGCAGAACCTTTGAAAGCCGTGTTAACCAACTTATCAACCATTTGCAATTGAATGTCCGACTCCTTTACATTGGCTGTATAAATATGACTTCGTTGATCTGTATTACGGATTACGAGCCCCTTCTCTGTCATGATTTGCATAAACTTTAAGGTAGTGGTGTATCCACTTGATTTGGTATCATTTAGTTTTTCATGCACAAATCTGACGGAGTTGGACCCATACTCCCATAATACTTTTAGTATTTCTAACTCGGCATCTGTTGGCTTATATTGATCAGTCATAATAAGATTTGATACAAGTATATACGAATTGTTTCGTAGATGCAAATATTAAGTACGAATTTTTTCGTATTTAACATTTCAAACAAGAAATCTTATGGTAAATGGTCTTGGATGTATTAATATTGCATATGGATTTAGATGAACTTTGGATTGGGGATCATGTAATGATTATATCGCTTCAAAAGAAAGCTATTTTTGAGGGGATCAATGATCAAGGCTTGGCGAAACTTAAAATAGATACAGACTATGCTTTTGTGGAAGCATCAGATATTGTACTACTTTCTGAGGAAGAGATTGAACAAAGCTCCGCTCCCACTGCTGTAGAAGAAACTCCTCAAAAAAAAATGGTTGATGAAAAATTTGATCCAAAGATTGATCTGCATATCGAAACGCTTCATCCAGATCACAAAAGTCTGGCTCCAGAAATGATCCTTGCTTACCAAATAAAAAAATGCAAAGAACATATAGAAAAGGCCATCAGACTTTATGCACCTAGTATGGTCATCATCCACGGCAAAGGTACAGGCTTATTGAGACAAGAAGTTGCCCACCTTTTAAGAAATTATAAAGAAGTCTTGCACGCTGTCCCACTCTCAGATGGCGGTGCCTTAGAAGTGTATCTACAATATAACTGAGCGATTCTGCGAAGCAGATTTTAATCGACAGATTAAAAAGCGAAGGAACCGCGTAAGCGGACGGGTGGCATAGTTGCGATTCTGCGAAGCAGATTTTAATCGACAGATTAAAAAGCGAAGGAACCGCGAAAGCGGATGGGTGAGAGAGCAGACTCTGAAAGAGTCGAATGCGACAGCATGAGAAGCGAAGGAACCGCGAATGCGGACGGGTGGCAAAGTTGCGATTCTGCGAAGCAGATTTTAATCGACAGATTAAAAAGCGAAGGAACCGTGGAGGCCAGCTCTTAATTCAAAAGAATTTTTCGTGGTATGCAAAAATCTCGTGTACCTATAGTGTCTACATATAAGTCTATAGTGTTTTAAAAAGATTTCAAACTAGTTAGGTTTGAGTCTTCTCAACGTTTTGCTCCAAAGTGCCTTTCCTTTTTGTCTTGAAATGAACGAACGATATGCAAAGCAGTGGCGACTGACAGGTCGACAAGCGAGTGAAGCGTGTCGACGCACTTCAATAAAGGTTGTTTTCTAGCCAATGACTAAAATGATTAAGGCCGAGTACAAAAACAAATGAAATCAATTAGTGGACTAAAATCT
>CALGNN010000198.1 GCA_937961455.1 uncultured Saprospiraceae bacterium | reverse complement strand
GTAGCGCTTTCTAAACTATTGTACTTGCCTTGTAAGTCATTGTACTTGCCTTCCCATTCACCTGTCGTGCTCTCCAAACTATTGTACTTGCCTTGTAGGTCATTGTACTTGCCTTCCCATTCACCAATTTTAGCATTAAGTCCCTGTTTTTCTTTTTCTATTCCATCCCATTTTACTTTCCAATCAGCTTCTGTTTTTTCTAGGCCTTTTATTTTAGAAACTGCAGTAGTGTAATCAGAATTTAGACTTGACACCTGAGTTTCATAAGTCTTAATTTTTGTATCTCTATCGCTTATTTTTGCTTTGTCTGCATTATAGTCTTTGTGTAGAAGATCATATTCCCCTTGTAAAGAGCTGTGCTTAGATTTCCAGTCATTTAATTGAAGTTGAATTCCATCAAAATCAGATTCAAGAGACTTATATTTTGTATCGATGCTCGTGTAATTGGTTTTATAATAATCCAAATCTGAGCCTAATTTTGTATGCTTAGAATTTAGTTCACCAAGTTGACCTTCAAGTTCTAATAGACGTCTTCCTCTAAGAATCCAGCCAATAAGTCCGCCAATAAGTGCAGCCCCTAATCCAATGAGAAATGGAAGAAAAAAACACATAGTTTTCTGATTTAATTTTTAATAAATGAAACGTAATTAATTATTGAGGGTGACTTCGACCCTTCTGTTTTTAGCACGCCCTTCTTGCGTCCCATTGTTGGCAATTGGTTGGTTTGGCCCAAACGAATTAGTATTCATTTTTGCTAGGGTAATTCCATTGCTTTTGAAATAATCCCTTACAAAATCTGCACGGTTTTGAGCAAGCTCAATATTATAATTGACATTCCCAACATTATCAGTATGACCAGCAATATTTAATTTGCTTGTATTTACGCGATCCAGATAGTATAGGATATCTGTCATTTTCTGTCTTTCAGATTGTGAAAGATTTAGATTACTTGCATTTGTATTAAAATATAATATGATAGGTTTTCCAACAATATCATTTTTTATTCTTTGCAGTCGTGTGTCAGGTCCTGAAGCTGTAATGGTATTAAAACCAAAATCAACTCCATCATATAAATAAGTTTTGTCGTAATTGACATCACTTACTTTTTTTGATGCAAGTTGAATTTGATTCGCGTTGACTCCTTCATTCACAAAGAGTCCCTTTATAATGTTTGCTCTAGCAATTCCTAAATCACTAAAAGCGCTGTTATTTGTTTCTGTGTCTCTATACCAACCTGTGATCGTTAGAGATTTATTTGCATGATCTTTTAGATATTTAGATCCATCTGATAATGCTCCATTAATATCACCACTTAATGGTGTTTCATAATTGTAAGAATTAATTGGCCATCTGAAATGTCCATTTGCTCCTGAAGAAAAGGCTGCTCCATCTTTTAATAACAAAGCACCGCCCATTTTTTTTGCAGCAACTGCAGCAGTAGTACTTGTAGCAGCTCCCACTGAACCAAGGGCCCCAGCAGCACCACAACAAATAAAATAATATAGTAGAGAGCCTCCTACAATCCAGGTGAAAAGGAGTGTAAAAAGGAGAGGTAATTTAAACTTCATAATGCAGAAAGGAATTAATTAATGCAAGTTTTAAAATACTTGGGGCTTAGTTATTTTTAAGACACTAAATCACAAAAAAAGTCACATATATATTATAATTCGATATAATAAATTTTAAAATTTATAAGGCTTTTCGAAACCTTCCTCTGCGAACAGTTATTGTATTTATAGCGGATTTTAAAATCATTATGTAAATTTGACCTTCCTAAATTAAAAGTATACGAATATGGCATTTGATATAGATATGATTAAGGCGAGTTATTCAGCCTACCCAGAAAAAATTGAAAAGATTAGAGCTGTCCTCGGAAGACCATTAAGCTTATCTGAAAAAATTCTTTATACACATTTGCATCCCGACTCTCCTTTGAAGGAGTATAAGAGAGGTGAAGATTATGTTTTCTTCAGTCCAGATCGAGTAGCCATGCAAGATGCAACTGCTCAAATGGCATTGCTTCAGTTCATGATGGCAGGCAAAAAGAAAGTTGCAGTGCCGAGTACTGTTCACTGTGATCACTTAATACAAGCTAAAGTTGGTGCTGCTGAAGATCTCAAAAATGCGATGGATAGCAGCAGTGAAGTTTTTGATTTCTTAGCGGATGTTTCTAATAAATATGGAATTGGTTTTTGGAAACCAGGTGCAGGAATCATTCACCAAATTATACTTGAAAATTATGCTTTCCCAGGAGGAATGATGATAGGGACCGATTCTCACACTGTAAATGGAGGGGGTCTAGGAATGGTAGCGATCGGAGTTGGAGGAGCAGATGCTGTTGATGTAATGGCAGGAATACCATGGGAACTTAAAATGCCTAAGCTTATTGGAGTCAGACTCACAGGCAAAATGAGCGGTTGGACTTCATCTAAAGATGTCATACTCAAAGTTGCAGGTATCTTAACCGCCAAAGGAGGTACGGGAGCTATCGTAGAATACTTTGGACCAGGAGCGGAATCACTATCATGCACAGGAAAAGGAACCATATGTAATATGGGAGCTGAGATTGGAGCTACCACATCTACTTTTAGCTATGATGAATCCATGAGCAGATATTTAAAAGCTACTGGACGCGCAGACGTTGCTGCACTAGCTGATAGTATTGCACCACATTTAGCCGGAGATCCTGAGTGCTATGAGAATCCAGAAAAATATTTTGACCAACTCATTGAAATTGATTTGAGCACATTAGAGCCACACATCAATGGACCCTATACTCCAGATCTTGCATGGCCTATCTCTAAGTTTGCTGCGGCCGTTGAAGAAAATAACTACCCTCCAAAATTAGAGGTAGGACTTATTGGGTCTTGCACAAACTCTTCATATGAAGATTTGGATAGAGCGGCTTCTTTGGCAAGACAAGCTGTTGCAAAAAAATTAAAAGTTAAATCAGAATTTACCGTTACTCCTGGTTCAGAGCAAATTAGATTTACTGTAGAAAGAGATGGTCAGTTAAAAGCATTCGAAGAAATGGGCGGTCTAGTTTTAGCAAATGCTTGTGGACCATGTATAGGACAATGGGCAAGACATACAGATGATCCTGATCGAAAAAATTCTATCATTACGTCTTTCAATAGAAACTTTGCAAAAAGAAATGATGGGAATCCAAATACACATGGATTTGTAGCTTCTCCAGAAATTGTAACTGCAATGGCCATTGCAGGGGACATGAAATTCAATCCTTTGACAGATAGTTTAATCAATGAAGATGGAGAAGAGGTAAGATTAGATCCTCCAACAGGCGTCGAACTTCCACCTAATGGTTTTGACGTAGAAGATGCGGGATTCATTCCTCCAATTGAAGATGGATCAGGAATTGAAATAAATGTCAATCCAGCATCCAATAGACTTCAGTTGTTAGAACCATTTAAGCCAATTAGTCAAGATCAGCTAAAAGGAATGAGGCTATTCATTAAAGCTAAAGGTAAGTGTACAACAGATCATATATCAATGGCAGGACCATGGTTGAAATTCAGAGGACACCTAGAAAATATTTCTGGAAATTGTTACATAGGAGCAGTAAATGCATTTAATGGTGAAACCAATACAGTATTAAATGTAGACACTGGCGAGTACATGACCACTCCAGATTTAGGTAAATACTATAAATCAAAGGGTGTGGGAACTGTAGTTTTTGGTGAAGAGAATTTGGGAGAAGGATCTTCTAGAGAACACGCAGCAATGGAACCTAGATTCTTAGGAGTGAATGCAGTAATTGTTAAATCTTTTGCCAGAATTCACAAAACAAATCTGAAGAAACAAGGAATGCTAGCCCTCACTTTTGTCAACCCAGCTGATTATGATTTGGTAAGACAAGATGATAGTATAGACATTTTAGGCTTTGATGATTTTACTCCGGATGTAAATCTTACGGTAGTATTAAACCATTCAGATGGCACAAGTGATCAATTTGAAGTAGCCCATGATTACAATGAAGCACAGATAGAATGGGTGAGAGCAGGTTCAGCACTAAATAAAATTAGAGAAGAGAACAAGGCCTAATAATAGCCAATTTCAAATTTATTTTACTAATTTTAGAGTGTGACGTATGTTACACCCCTAATCTCAATGTCCGATTCGAAGACTATTATTCATTAATTATTAAACGAAAAAACAATGTTAAAGGAATTTAAAAATTTTATCCTAACGGGTAATGTCATCGATTTTGCAGTAGCTGTAATTTTAGCTGGAGCAGTTGGCTTAGTTGTGAATGGATTTGTAGAAGATATCGTAATGCCTGTTGTTGGGCACTTTGCTGGAGGAATGGATTTCTCTAATCTAAAAGTGGTACTTTCTCAAGCAGTAGGAGCAGAAGGAACTGAGGGTTATGTTGCTGAGAATGCTATTAGATGGGGCAAGTGGGTAAACACTATTATCAACTTAATCATTGTTGGTTTTGTGATGTTTATGATGGTTAGAGCATACAACAAAGCTAGAGGTGGAGCACCTGAGCCAGGTCCAACTCAAGAAGATCTACTTGCTGAAATTAGAGATGCACTTAAAAAGTAATCTTAAGTAGAAAAAATAAAAAAGCTCTGGAGTTATTCCAGAGCTTTTTTTATGTCCGCTAGTATTTTTGATTATTTATCTCTGAGTTCTCTTCTCAAGATTTTACCAACATTCGTCTTAGGAAGATCATCTCTAAATTCTACCAACTTTGGAATTTTATAGCCAGTTAGATTCTCTCTACAATGTGCGATTAATTCCTCCTCTGTTAAGGTATCATCCTTTTTAACTACAAATATTTTAACAATTTCTCCAGACTTATCATCCTTTACCCCAACTGCAGCAGATTCCATCACTTTCGGATGCATTGCCAAGACGTCTTCGATTTCGTTTGGATATACATTGAAACCTGAAACCAAAATCATGTCTTTCTTTCGATCTACAATTTTGAAAAATCCATCTTCATCCATCAAGCCAATATCTCCTGTACATAACCATCCATCTTTAATGGTTTCAGCTGTTGCCTCTGGTCTATTATAATACCCTTTCATTACTTGAGGACCCTTGATTTGAATTTCTCCCTGTTCTCCAACAGCTAATACATCTCCTTCTTCACTTACAATTCTCATATCTGTGGAAGGAACTGGGACACCAATGGTACCTAATCTTCCTGTTCCATTTAATGGATTCGTAGTTGCTACAGGAGAAGACTCTGTCATCCCATAACCTTCACATAAATCACAGCCTGTAACTGCCTTCCATCTTTCAGCAACTGCTTTTTGTACCGCAGTACCTCCACCTACGGTCATTGCAAGATGACTAAAATCTAAAGCAGCAAAATCAGGATGATTCAACAGACCATTAAATAAAGTATTTACTCCAGTCATAGAAGTAATCTTATGATCCTTAAACTCTTTCATCACAGTCTTCAAATCTCTAGGATTCACCACTAATATGGTATGTACACCCATACTCATCATTGCAAGGACATTTGCAGAAAAAGCAAAAATGTGATACATCGGTAAAGGAGATAATGCATTCAATTCTTCACCTTTCAAAAATGGTTTCATCCAAGCTTTGATTTGAAGCATGTTTGCCACTAAATTTCTATTCGTAAGCATAGCGCCTTTGGAAACTCCTGTAGTTCCTCCTGTATACTGATGTACAATTACATCCTCAGGACTCCCAGTGAATTCAGGAATTTTAAATTTCTTTCCTGCACTCAGTGCCTCGTTAAATGTTACAACATTCGGAATGTCATACTTTGGCACCATTTTCTTAATCTTACGAACGACAAAATTCGTAAGTACTTTCTTAACGCCACCTAGCATCGCTCCAATTGAAGTAACTATGACGGTATTTATTTTTGTTTCATGTAAAATTGACTGAAGGTTTGAAGCAAAATTCTCGGCAATCAAAATAGCACTCACATCAGAATCATTAAACTGGTGATGCATTTCTCTAGGAGTGTACAAAGGATTTGTGTTCACGACTATTAAGCCAGCTTTCAAACAACCCACAACCGCAATAGGATACTGCAATAAATTAGGCATCATTAAGGCTACCTTATCGCCTCTTTTTAATCCTCTACTGATCAAATAAGCACCAAACTGCGTAGACATTTTATCAATGTCATCATAGCTAAGGGACTTGCCCATACAATAGAATGCGGGCTTTGATCTAAATTTTGCAAAACAATCATTAAAAAAATCTAAGAGCGTGTTGTACTCTTCAACATTGATATTTACAGGTATTCCGCTTGGATAATTCTTGAGCCAAGGTCTTTGATCACTCATTTAAATAAATTTAATTTTTAAAAATTTGCTCGGCTTAATGTGTGAAGATCCAAACACATATAAAATCGAGTAATATTTACTATGAAATCAACATGAATAATAGCAAAATATTAAGATATATCATTCATTTTTAGCTATCAATTAAAATACTATCTTTGCGCTCCATTTTTATTTATTAACAACTGTTGCATTAATGAATGTAACATACAAACCTGATTCCAACCTATGGTAGAGAATCCTGAAGAAAACGTCGAACAAGCAAATTCGACTGATCAACCAACAACGGAAAAAGTTGTTGAAGCAACTGCAGAAGCAGTAGAAACTCCAACTGCAAATACTGAAGCAGTTGATGATACATCTCCTGAATCCTTAGAAGGTGTACTTCCAGTAGAAGAAATAGTTGATGAAGGACCACATGATGATTTTGATTGGAGTATTTCCAACAAAAATGTACTTCAATACTCTGAGTCTGAAATCGAAGAATTCAGTAAAAAGTATGATCATAAATTATCCATTCTTGATGAATATGAAGTAATCAATGCCAAAGTGAGCTTTATCTCAAAAACTGATGTCTTTTTAGATGTGGGATATAAAGCAGATGGTTTACTTCCATTGTCAGAATTTAGAGACATGCCTGAATTGAAAGTCGGTGATGACGTCGCAGTTTATGTCGAATCTAGAGAAGACGCAAGAGGCCAACTTTTACTTTCAAGAAGAAAAGCAAAATTACTTAAAGCTTGGGATGCTATCAAAGATTCTCATGTAAATGGTACGATCATAAATGGTCAAGTAATTAGCAAAACGAAAGGTGGACTAATCGTAGATACTTATGGTCTAGAAACATTCTTACCTGGATCTCAAATTGATATCAAACCTATTATTGATTATGATTCATATGTAGGGAAGAAAATGGAATTCAAAGTTGTGAAAATCAACGAGCAAATAAAAAATGCAGTTGTATCTCACAAAGCCATTATTGAAAGTGGTCTTGCTGAACAAAGAGAGGCAATCATTTCAGGAATGGAGAAAGGTCAAGTGCTTGAAGGTGTTGTTAAAAACATCACTGATTTTGGTGCATTTATGGATCTTGGAGGAGTTGATGGATTACTATATATCACAGATATTTCATGGGGCAGAATTAATCACCCATCTGAAGTTCTTGAATTAGACCAGAATCTAAATGTTGTTGTTCTTGACTTTGATGAAGAAAAGAAAAGAATTTCTCTTGGTTTAAAGCAATTGCAACCACATCCATGGGAAGTGTTGGGTGAAGAAATTACCGTTGATTCAACAGTGAAAGGAAAGATTGTAAACATAGAAGATTACGGTGCATTCTTAGAAATTAGCCCAGGTGTAGAAGGTCTGATTCACGTATCTGAAGTAAGCTGGAGTAATCAACCTGTGAATGCAAGAGAATTTTTCAAATTAGATCAGGAGTTTGAATCTAAAGTTGTTACAATAGATAGAGAGGAGAGAAAGATGTCATTAAGTCTTAAGCAACTGATGACGGATCCTTGGACTGATATTGAATCTAAATTCTCTGTAGCTAGCAAGCACTCAGGAGAAGTGAAAAATCTAACACCTTATGGTGTATTCGTCGAGCTTGAAGAAGGCATCGGCGGGATGGTTCACATTTCTGACTTATCATGGACTAAACGATTTTCACATCCATCAGAATTTACCAAAGTAGGTGAAACCATCGATGTCTCAATTTTAGAGATTGATAAAGAGAATAGAAAGCTTTCCTTGGGTCACAAACAATTAGAAGAGAATCCATGGGATACTTTTGAAAATGTATTCCCTGTAGGATCTTATCACGAAGCAACCATCTTGAAAAAAGAAGAACGAGGTGCAATCGTTCAACTTCCATATGGTCTAGAAGCTTATGCTCCTATCAAACATATCAAGAAAGAAGATGGACAGTTTGCTAATGTAGATGAAGCACTTACAGTTAAGGTGATCGAATTCAATAGAGACGACAAACGAATTTTAGTTTCTCACTTAAGGTATTTAGAAGACATCAAAAAAGAAGCTTCTGATACCGTTAGAGATGAGAAGAGAAAAGTTCGTAAACAGACGAATCAAGGAGTTCAGAATCAACGATCTAAAATGGAGAAGACCACTTTGGGTGAGTTAGATGTGTTTACACAGCTGAAAGCTCAAATGAAAGAGTCTGCAGCTCCAGCTGCTAAAGAAGAAGCTCCTGTTGTTGAAGAAGCTCCAAAGGCAGAAGAGGCACCAGCAGTTGAAGAAGTTGTTGAAGCTCCTGTTGTTGAAGAAAAAGCAGAAGTTGCTGAAACAGTTGCTACTGAGGAAGCACCAGTTGTTGAAGAAGTTGCTGAAGCTCCTGCTGCCAAGGAAGCCCCTGCTGCAGATGCAAAACCTGATGATCTCAAAAAGATTGAAGGTATTGGACCAAAGATTTCAGAATTACTAGTAAATAATGGTATCCCTACCTTCCAAAAATTAGCAGAGACAGATCCTGACGTAATAAGAGGAATTCTTGATGAGGCAGGTCCTAGATATCGTATGCATGACCCAGGTACTTGGCCAGGTCAAGCTAAGCTAGCAGCTGATGGCGATTGGGACGCTTTGAAAAAACTTCAAGATGAATTAGATGGAGGAAAAGCCTAAATCTATCAATCTTTGAAAATATAAAGCCTGTTTATTAATTTAAACAGGCTTTTTTTATTAAACCTTAAGGTAAAAACATTGTTTTCTTCCCGTGAACAAACGATCAATCATTATTGGCTCTGGTGTAGCAGGCCTTACTAGCGCCGCTGTGCTTGCAAAGCATGGACATCAAGTAACCCTTCTAGAGAAAAACGACACCATTGGAGGTCGTGCTAGAAAGTTTAGTGCAGAAGGATTTAAATTCGATATGGGCCCGAGTTGGTACTGGATGCCAGATGTATTTGAGTCCTTTTTTAATTACTTCGGAAAGTCTTGTGCTGACTACTACACCCTAGAAAGATTAGACCCTTCGTACCGAGTCATCTTCAAAGATGAAACGTATGACATTCCAGCTAATATGGAAGAGCTCATGGCCTTTTTTGAAAAACACGAAAAAGGGAGTTCTAGTTGGTTAAAGAAGTTTTTGGCTGACGCCAAATATAAATATGATGTTGGCATGAATGAGTTTGCTAACAAGCCTTCACTTTCTTTGCTAGAATTTGCAGACCCTAGATTAATTGGAGCTGCATTTAAATTGCAAATGTTTTCTTCTATTAGAAAAGAGATTCAAAAAGGAATTACAAATCCAAAACTTCGTCAGCTCCTCGAATTTCCCGTTTTATTCTTGGGAGCCTCTCCTGAGAATATTCCTGCTATGTATAGTTTGATGAACTATGCAGATCTTGCCTTAGGTACTTGGTATCCGCAAGGTGGTATGCATAAGATCATAGAAGGGATGAAAGCTGTTTGTGATGAGCAAGGGGTTGTCTTCAAAACCTCACAAGAAGTTAAAGCCATTAAAGTTCAAAATGGTAAAGTCCATCAAGTAGAAACAGATAGCACGATTTATGATGCTGACTTTGTAGTTGCCTCAGCTGACTACCAGCACGTTGAAACACAGCTGCTAGAAAAAAAATATCAATCTTATTCCGATCGATATTGGGATAGTCGAATGTTAGCTCCTTCTAGCCTATTATTCTATTTAGGTGTTGACAAGAAAATTCAAAAATTAAAACATCATTGCTTGTTTTTTGATGAGGATTACGATGCCCATGCAGATAGCATTTATGCTAACGTATCTTGGCCTGAAAAACCTCTGTTTTATTCTTGCTGCCCTTCTAAAACTGACGACACTGTAGCCCCAGAAGGAAAAGAAAATATCTTTTTGTTGGTACCTATTGCTCCAGATTTGGAAGATAACGAAGCCTTGAGAGAAAAATATTTTTCCATCATCATGAAACGGCTGGAACAACACTGTGGAGAAAAGATTGAAAAACACATCATATATAAAAGATCTTATTGCATCAATGAGTTTAAACAAGACTACCACGCTTATAAAGGAAATGCTTATGGCTTAGCTAACACCTTAAATCAAACTGCATTTTTAAAGCCAAGAATTAAAAGTAAAAAAGTCCAAAATCTTTACTTTGCTGGACAATTAACCAATCCCGGACCAGGTCTACCTCCATCAATTATGTCAGGGCAAATTGTCGCAAAAGAAATTCTAAAACAAAACAACAATTAATTAAATTTATAGCGATGCTTGATTTATATCATAAAACCTGTGAAGAATGTAGCAAATTGATTACCAATAGGTACTCAACTTCTTTTTCTTTGGGTACACGGGTTTTACATAAGAAGTTTCGTCAAGCAATCTATGGAATATATGGTTTTGTGCGTTTCGCAGATGAAATTGTAGATGAATTCCATCAACATGATAAAGAGACCCTTTTACAAAATTTTATCAATGATACCTTTAAAGCCATAGATGAAGGAATCAGCCTCAACCCTGTTTTACACTCATTTCAACGAGTTGTGAATAACTATAATATCGATCATGAATTGATACAAGCCTTTTTTAATTCAATGGCAATGGACTTGGATACAAGTACCTACAGTGATACATCTTATAATGTATACATCTATGGTTCAGCAGAAGTCGTTGGGCTTATGTGCCTCCATGTGTTTACACAAGGCGATAAGAGTTATTATAAACACTTAGAAGCTCCGGCAAGAAGTCTTGGTTCAGCATTTCAGAAAGTAAACTTTTTAAGAGATATCAAAGATGATTTTAATGAAAGAGGTAGAACCTATTTTCCGGATCTAGACTTTGAAAACTTTAGCAAAAGTGATAAAAAGAAAATAGAGGAAGATATTAAGCGAGATTTTGATCATGCTTTTGAAGGCATTCTTCAATTACCTAAGGGATCAAAGTTTGGCGTCTATCTTGCTTACAAATACTATTTAAAACTGTTCAAAAAAATCACCAAAGTTGAACCTTCCATTATTAAAGAAAATAGGCTCAGGGTTCATGATCTTCGCAAGATTGTATTGCTTTTCAGTTCTGCGCTTCGCTACAAGCTTAATATTCTTTAAATGAAGTCGCATCAAGCTTGGATCATTTTCCTTCTAGCAGTCATTGCAATTTTTGTAAAATTATTTTTCAATGCTGTCGAACAAGATCAGCTAATCTGGAAACTAGATTATTCTTCTGAATCTTCATGGATGAGTGTAAAGAGTGCTTATGCGAGATTAATGCTCTTCACATTTTTTTCTGTTTTTATATGCAGTTTTGGACCTTTCGGTCGATATTATAAAATATGGTCAGCAGTCATGCCAGCGATAATCGCGGTAGCGATTCCTTTCATTCTTTGGGATATGCTATTTAGTCACTGGGAAGTATGGGGTTTTCAAAAAAATTATACCTCTGAATTATATCTTTTAAAGATGCCGATTGAAGAATATATCTTCTTCTTCGCAGTGCCTTTTGCTTGTATGTACATCTATTACATGGTTAATCGATGGTTTCATGCCAATAGAAAAGCCTCTGACATTGAAAAATATTTTAGCATCGGTATCAGCATTTTACTATTAGTCGTTGGAATTTGGAAATGGGATCACATGTATACTTCCACCACATTCTTACTTTCTGGAAGTTTATTGTTGCTTCATGTAATTTATGGAGATGCTTCATATCGATCAAATTTTTGGATTTGTTTCTTGATTTGCTTAATTCCATTCTATTTTATCAATGGTTTTTTAACAGGATCTTGGATGGAAAACCCAATAGTAGTGTACAATCCGAACGAATATTTTGGTACAAGAATTGGTACAATACCCCTTGATGACTTTGTCTATTGCTTCTTATTGCTATTCAGTGTGAGCATATTGACCGAAAAGCAATTAAAAAAGCAATTGAAAGGATTTTTTTAGATAATAGAAAAGATATTATATTTGCGAGCCGTTTCAGAAATGAAATAGGAAGTTCTTTCAATTCAGTCCCATAGCTCAGCTGGTTAGAGCGCTACACTGATAATGTAGAGGTCGGCAGTTCAAGTCTGCCTGGGACTACAACATAGCTTTAAAATTAAAGCATATTTAAGTAAAACATACAGATTTACTCAAACATTATCTTTAATTTTAAACTTATTTAAACAGGGGGATTAGCTCAGCTGGCTAGAGCGCCTGCCTTGCACGCAGGAGGTCATCGGTTCGACTCCGATATCCTCCACTTTGATAATTATTTACTTATCAAGCAAATATTAAGAGTCATTGGATTTAATTTCAATGGCTCTTTTTTTATAAAACAGTTTAATGCTTTTTTTGCTTATTTATAAGTGGTAAATAAATAATACCCAAATTGCTTTTTGCATTTTCAAGATCATCTATAGAAAAAGATAGTCTTTCCTCGGAGTTTTCAAATATTATTCTATCTGCCTTGTACCCAGAAGATTCCTTTATTTTCCAGATACCAAATAAATATGTTTCACCTCCTTTAACCTTATCAAACACGACATTGTAATAAATTAGCTTATTCGTTGAATCGTATGCTGTAACTGTCCCACCAAGTAAACTTGCCTTATAATTTTTGTCGATGGCAAGCTTAAATGATTTCTCAGGATAACTATTTTGTGTATAAGCACACCCACTTAAAACAAATACCATGAAGATTGCTATAATCTTAGTATGAGATTTGCTTAAGAAAAGCCCTTTATCGAAATTCTCCCCACTTTGATAGAAATCTGTCAATTTACCCGAGTTTATTAATTAATTTTACAGAGAATGAAATCAAAATAACATGAAAAAACTTCAATTTCTTACTTTAGTGATTTTTGCAACGTTTTTAATACAGTCTTGTGGGACCAGTTCTTCCACGACTGAAACTAGCACTCCTGCAAAAGCCCCTACAATGTCAGCATCAACACAAACAGAAACAACCGCTTTGGTAGATAGAGAAATTTTCTTTGGTAACCCTGAAATATCTGGAGGTCAATTAAGCCCTGATGGAAAATTTGTGAGTTTTTCTAAAGAACACAACGGCATCATGAACGTTTGGGTGAAAGCATTTGATGAACCTTTCTCAAGTGCAAAACTCTTAACCGAAAGTAGCTCACCCATTTTAGGATATTTTTGGACTAGAGACTCAAAGTACATCCTATACATTAACGATACAGGAGGAAATGAAAACTTCAACATCTTCGCTGTAGATCCTTCTGCACCTGCAGTTGGATTGGTACCTGAATCTAGAAATCTTACAAACCTAGAAGATGTTACTGCACAGATCTACTCAGTATCCAGAAATAACCCTGACATGCTTATGATCGGTCTTAACGATAGAGACAAAGCATGGCATGACTTATATAAACTTACCATATCTACAGGTAAACTAGAAAAGATCTTAGAAAACACAAATCGATACGTAGGTTTTGATTTTGACTGGGATGAAAATATGAGATTAGCTTACCGTTCAACAGAAGAAGGATTTTCACAAATCCTCAGAGTTGACCCAGACGGTAGCTTTAAGGAATTATATGAAACCAATCTTCAAGAGCAAGCTTATGTTGCAGGTTGGACTCCAGATAACTCTGAATGTTACTTAGTATCTAATAAAGGAGACATAGATAAGTCAACGCTTTTCAAAATGAATCCTCAAACAGGAGAAGTTGTTGAAATGGAAAGCGACCCAAAAGACCTAGTGGATTTTGGAAGTCTTTGGGTGAATTCAGAAACAAGAGAAATTATCTCTTCTTCTTACACTTATGACAAAAGAGTAAGATATTTTAAAAACAAAGAGTGGGAAAATAGATACAATTATTTAAAATCACAGTTTCCCAATAGAGAAGTTGGCTTTAGTAGTTTTACTAAAAACTATGATAAAATGCTTGTATCTGTTAGTGGAGATAAGTATGCTACTGAAGTATACTTTTTCGACCCAGCTACGAAAGAGCTTATCCTTCAATATACTCCAAGACCAGCGCTGAAGAAAGTAGAAAATGCTTTATCAAACATGCAGCCTATCACTTATAAAAGTAGTGATGGACTTGACATCCCAGCTTACCTTTCAATTCCTGCTGGTAAAGAAGCTAAAAACCTTCCAGTTGTAGTTGTGGTTCATGGTGGACCAAAAGGACCTAGAGATTATTGGGGTTATAATGGAGAAGTACAATTCTTAACAAATAGAGGATATGCTGTCTTACAACCTAATTTTAGAGCCAGTGGTGGATATGGAAAACATTTTTTAAATGTTGGTGACAAACAATGGGGAAAACTTATGCAAGACGATATTACTTGGGGTGTTAAGCACTTAGTAAGTCAAGGCATAGCAGATCCAGATAGAATTGCTATCATGGGAGGATCATACGGTGGATATGCGACCTTAGCTGGCTTAGCATTTACTCCTGATGTATATAAGTGCGGTGTTGATATTGTAGGGCCTTCAAACCTATTTACCCTCTTAGAATCTATCCCTGCATATTGGGAAGCTGGTAGAAAGTGGTTGTATGAAATGGTAGGTGATCCTGAGACAGAAGAGGGTAAAGCATTGTTAACTGCTGCTAGTCCACTATTCCATGTTGATAAAATTACCAAGCCATTATTGATCATACAAGGAGCTAATGATCCTAGAGTGAAAAAAGCAGAGTCCGATCAAATCGTAATAGCTTTAAGAGACAAAGGACACCCTGTAGATTATATATTAGCTGATGATGAAGGGCACGGTTTTAGAAAACCCCTCAACAGAATGGCGATGTATGCACAGGTTGAAAAATTCTTGGCAACACATCTTGGAGGTAGATACCAAAAAGAAATGCCCGTCGATGTAGCAGAGACGCTTGCAAAGCTTACAGTAGATATCAATACGGTAGCGCTAATGGAGAAAAAAGAAGCTGAAGTGATCAGTGACGTTCCAAGTGTAAAATATGATTGGAAAGCTGGAAGCAATAATTACGATGGTGTAATTAGTGTGCAAGGTCAAAACATCAATACAAGTACTGTTAGAACCATAGAAAAAACGGATACTGGCTGGATGGTACAAGATAAAACAACCACTCCAATGGGAGCCGCTACAGATGAGATCCACTATGATGCGAACTTTAAAGCCATTAAGCGTAATATTTCGCAAATGGGTCAAAATATTAAGATTGACTACATGGGCAACAAGCTTAAAGTCGACATGGCTGGAAATGAAAGTGAAATTGAAGCCGATGGTTTCATTTTAGCTGATGGCCCTGGATATGATATGTTGTTAGCTTCGATGGGAATGAGTGAAGGAGATTCAAGAAGTTTATTTACCATAGACATGATGTCTGGTAAACCTAAAGAAATGATCGTAAGTCATATGGGTACAGAAAGTGTAGATGGAGTTGACTATGAATTGATCAAAATGTTTAGTTCAGAAAATGAAAATGATTACGTGAAATTTTGGATGGATAGTGCCAAAAAGGAAATGTACAAAATGGAACAAATCATTCCTGCAATGGGGAATGCCAAATTGGTTTCAACAAGAAAATAATCCTCTTTATAGTTTGATTAAATTTAAGCAGTACTTGTTATCAAGTGCTGCTTTTTTATTGTCCCAATCTTAAAATCAAAAAGTAAGGCAAGCAATATGAACCCGCCTTATGATTTACAGTAATATCTTAATCTATTGTAGCAAAATATTGCCTGTCATCTCTTCAGGAATATCTATGTCCATGAGGTGTAATATGGTTGGAGCCAAATCAGCCAACTTTCCATCAACTATGCTTTTTGCAGACGCATTATTAGACATATAAATAATAGGTACGAGGTTCATGGTATGTGCGGTGTGAGGACTACCATCTTCATTGATCATAAAATCTGCATTGCCATGATCAGCAATAATAAAAAGCTCATAGCCTTTATCTAAAGCAATGGGTATCCATTCCGCTAGACATTGATCAACCGTCTCTGCTGCTTTAACCGCTGCACTAAAAACACCTGTGTGACCTACCATATCCGTATTTGCATAATTTAAACAAATGAAATCTGGAGCATTTTCTGTTAGGTCTTTGATAATCGCATCTGTAATTTCTTTTGCGCTCATCTCAGGCTTTAAATCGTAAGTGGCCACCTTTGCTGAAGGTATCATAATTCTATGTTCACCTTCAAAGGCCTCTTCCCTACCTCCATTAAAGAAAAAAGTAACATGTGGATACTTTTCTGTTTCAGCAATTCTGGTTTGGGTTTTTCCATTTCTAGCTAAAACCTCTCCCAAGGTATTGGTGATGTTATCCTTTTCAAATAAGACCGAAATGTTTTCAAACTGATCATCATATCTCGTCATGGTATCAAATTGAATATCAAGTTTTTTCATTTCAAAATCTGGAATATCTTCCTGCGTTAAACAGGCAGTAATTTGTCTCGGCCGATCCGTTCTAAAATTGAAGAAGATCACCACATCTCCCTCATCTATTTTTTGCACCTTAGGTTCCTGATCTGTATCCACTAAAATAGGATGCATAAACTCATCCGTAATATCTTCATCATAAGCTTTTTGAATCGCCTCTAATGGATCCTCTGTAAAAGTATGAGCAACACGGTTTACCAGCAGATTATAGGCGTATGCTGTTCGCTCCCATCTCTTATCACGATCCATAGCAAAATACCTCCCTATCATACTTGCCAATTTTATATTAGTGCCCTTGATATGTTTTAATACATTTTCGATGTGAACTTTTCCTGAATTAGGTGGCGTATCCCTCCCATCCAAAAAAGCATGAATGTATACATTTGGAAGTGCTAAATCTTTCGCCAAATCACAGAGTGCATAAAGGTGCTTGATATGAGAGTGTACCCCTCCATCAGAAACTAAGCCCATAAAATGTACCTTTTTGTTATCCGCTTTTGCTCCATTCAACAATTTTAACAAGGCTTCGTTTTTCCCAAAGGAACCATCTTCAATAGCATTATTAATACGGGCCAATTCTTGAAAGATAATTCGTCCAGCTCCTAGGTTCATGTGCCCTACTTCGGAGTTTCCCATTTGACCATCAGGTAAGCCTACCTGAGCTCCATGAGTTATCAATTGTGCATTTGGGTAATCCATATAAAGCTGATCAACAAAATCTGTTTGAGCTTGTTTGATCGCACTTACAGCATCATTTTTTCCATGCCCCCAACCATCTAAAATCACTAATGCGACTTTTTTCATAATATTCCTTTTATACAATAAATTGTCTTTTAATGGTGTTCAAAGCTAAGTCTAATCATAATCAATTGTTAAAACATTTAACAATTATTGCCAACAAAGTTTGAACTATGCTACCTTATTACTTTGTTTAACTTATATATTTAAAAGATAAATTATGAGGATTCTATCAATTTCACTTTTCTTGCTCCTTAGCCTTTCAATATCCGCTCAGTCTATTGATCAGGTGGCTGCTGCAGTTAAATCTGCTGATGTTGAAATGATCAGTTCGTATTTTGATGATGAATTAGAGGTGTGCATACATGAAGTAGAGGATATCTTTGACAAAACCATTGCAAAAAACACGCTGAATTCGTTTTATGCGTCACATAAACCTGTGTCTTTCAAGAAGATACACGAAGGATCATCTAAATCAAAAGATTCAAGCTACTTCATAGGTAGATTGAGTACGAGTGATGGAGATTTCAGGGTATATGTTTACTGTGTAAATTATTCTGGCAATTATAAAATCCAGGAATTCAGAATTGATCAGAGTAGATAATCAACTGATTGTCTTGATTTTACAATAAATCTTTGTTAACACTTAGGCCAAAAAGTGCATAATCGTACTTTACAGGGTCATTTGGGTCAAATTTTCTCAAAGCCTCTGTCAGTTCAATAGCAGCGTTCCAATCATTTTGCTTACGATGAAGTAATTGAAATTTACGTGCGACTTTTTGAACGTGCAGATCGAGAGGTATTACCAATTGATGAGGTTTAATACCGCTCCAAATGCCTAAATCTACTCCTTTGGCATCATTTCTAACCATCCACCTCAAAAACATATTGAGGCGCTTACAGGACGATTTTCGTTCTGGAGTGGCTACATGTTTTTTGGTTCGATTTGGTGCATTAACAGAATCGAAAAATAATTGATGAAAGCCAATTAAGGCATTCTTGGTATCTAAATCTTCTGCCTGCATATGCATGGCAAACGCTTCTTCGAGAGAATCATGTTTTTGATAATATTGCTGAAAAAATTCTAAAAAATATAAACAGTCGATGGGCTGGAAAGTGCGATGCTTAAAGTTGGTGAAAGCTGCCCGATCTTTTTCTTTATGATGAAGGATAAAGTCATGAGGCGATCCTCCCATAAGCTCTATGAGCTCTTTAGATTTATTGATAATGGTTTTTCTTTGTCCCCATGCTAACATGGCTGACCAGAAACCCATGATTTCTTGATCTTGCTTCTTAGAAAATAAATGAGGAATAGATATTGGATCGTCTGTGATAAACTCAGGACGATTGTATTTGACTACACATGCATCAAGGTAATCATGTAGTTTTTTTGAGTCCTTCTTAGAGATTTTTGACAAATCAGTTTATTTACCCAGTGTTTGCTTCACTTGGATAATCTCATAGATCTCAAAATTATCACCTATTTTAATGTCATTAAAGTTTTTAATTTGGATACCGCACTCCATATTATTTTTCACTTCTTTCACATCATCCTTAAATCTCTTAAGACTTGCGATTTCAGCATTATGACCTTCCTTTGTAGGATAGATGACGATACCATCTCTAATGACTCTAACATAGTTGTTTCGCTTAACCATACCATCTTGCACGTAACAACCAGCGATTGATCCAACTTTAGAAATTTTATATACCTCTCTTACTTCAACTTGACCAAGGATTTTTTCTTCCTCTTCTGGATCAAGCATTCCTTCCATTGCTGCTTGAATTTCTTCAATAGCCTCATAGATTACTGAGTAGGTTTTAATCTCTACCATTTCTCTCTCAGCTAATTTTCTAGCTGTCAATGAAGGCCTAACTTGGAAACCAATAATGATGGCATCTGAAGCAGAAGCTAATAAGACATCTGATTCTACAATTTGCCCAACGGCTTTGTGTATTACTCTGACTTGAATACTCTCTACAGATAATTTGATCAGTGAATCTGAAAGTGCTTCAATGGATCCATCCACATCACCCTTCACAATCAAGTTCAATTCTTTAAAGCTTCCCAAGGCAATCCTTCTTCCAATCTCATCCAAACTGATACGTTTATTCGCTCTATTGGATTGCTCTCTAGATATTTGAGAACGTTTCATGGCAATTTGTCTCGCCTCTTGCTCTGTGTCAGCTACTTTAAATTTTTCACCTGCTTGCGGTGATCCACCAAGTCCTAGCATCAATACAGGTTCTGAAGGACCTGCTGTTTTAATTTTTTCGCCTTTGTCATTAAACATGGCTTTGATCTTACCGGAGTGTGCACCAGCAACGAGGGCATCTCCAATTTTAATAGATCCATTTTGTACTAGAAGCTTAGTCACGTGACCTCTTCCTTTATCTAAAGATGCTTCTATTACAGTACCGATTCCTGATCTGCTTGGGTTGGCCTTAAGTTCTAATACTTCCGCTTCTAAAATCAGTTTTTCAAGCAGTTCTTCAATTCCTTCACCCGTCTTAGCAGAGATGTCCTGCGACTGATAAGTACCTCCCCATTCTTCTAAGAGGAGATTCATAGATGAAAGTTCTTGCTTTATTCTTTCAGGATTAGCTCCTGCTTTATCGATCTTATTAATTGCGAATACCATAGGCACCCCAGCAGCCTGCGAGTGACTGATCGCCTCTCGAGTTTGTGGCATGATACTGTCATCCGCTGCAACAATAATAATTACAACATCGGTCACCTTTGCACCCCTTGCTCTCATCGCGGTAAAGGCTTCGTGACCTGGTGTATCTAAAAAGGTAATTTTCTTTTTATCTGGACCAACTAAGACCTCGTAGGCTCCTATGTGCTGCGTGATTCCCCCAGCCTCTCCTTCTGCAACGGTTGCTTCTCTAATGTAATCCAATAGGGAAGTTTTACCGTGATCAACGTGACCCATCACTGTTACGATTGGAGCTCTAGGTACTAAGTCCGCTGGGTCGTCTTCTTCTATCACTTCTTCTTCATCCTGATCCTCAGCAGAAATAAATTCAACCTTATGTCCAAACTCTTCAGCTACGAGCTCTATGATTTCCGCATCTAGTCGCTGATTAATGGATACCATAACTCCTGCATTCACACATGTTGTGATCACATCACTTACAGATTCGCCCATCAAGCTTGCTAACTCAGATACAGAAACAAACTCTGTTAACTGTAAGTTTTCGTTTACTTTGCTTTCTTCTAACTGTTCTTGCTTCTCCCTCTTATCAGCACGATTATCTCTTCTGATTTTTTGACGCTTATTTTTTCCACCGCCAGACATTCTAGCCATGGTAGCTTTGATCTTCTCTTCAATTTCTTTAGCAGAAACTTCCTTGACTTCGTCTCTACGTCCACCTCTTCCGGATTGACCTCTTCTGTTTCCTTGATTATTTCCTCCTTGATTTTGATTAGCAGGAACTTTCTTTCTTTTTCTTCTTCTTCTTTTTCTAGCTGCATCTGATGAGGCAACAGGAGCGTTTTTCTTGTCGTCTTTCTTGGCAGCAGGAGCTTCCTTTTTCTTTTTGGGCTCGAACTTTTTCATGTCGATTTTACCCAAAGTCTTCGGAGTAGACAAAGTTGGAATTTCTGCTCTGATGATTTCATCAGTTTTCTTTTCCGCTACAACTTCTTTTGGTTTTTCCTCTACAACTGGTTCTTCTTTCTTCTCTTCAACAACAACAGGTGGCTCTACCTTCTTTTCTTCTAAATCAATTTTATCGACTACTTTGATTCCAGGAAGTTCAATTTTTTTAGCTTCTATGACTTCTTCAACTGCTGGTTCCTCAACTTTCTTTTCTTCTTGAACGGGCGCAACTTCCTCCACTTTTTCTTCTTGTACTGGAGCAGGCTCCTCTACAACTGGCGCTTCTTCAGGAGTAGCTAATTCCTCCTTGTTTTTGAAAAGTTCTTTTTCTTTTGGAGCAGCATGACGCTGATGACCAAGTATTACTTGATCTGCTTGAGCCTTCACATCATGTGAAGTTTTAAATTCTTTCAACAACTCATCATACATCTCTTCCGAAATCTTAGACGTAGGTTTATTGTCAATTTCATAACCATTCTTAGTCAGAAACTCAACGATTGTCGTGGTACCAAGGTTAAACTCTTTAGCTATTTTTACTAGCTTTTGTGCCATACACTATTTTTGCTTAATAAAACTTTATTCAAATTCTGATTTAAGAATCTTAAGAACTTCATCAATAGTCTCTTCTTCCAAATCCGATCTTCTGACAAGTTCATCTCTACTTAAGTCAAGAACTGAACGGGCTGTATCACAGCCAATATTTTTAAGTGAATCAATGATCCAACCTTCAATCTCATCGGAGAATTCTTCTAAGTCGACATCATCTATTTCACCTTGTTCACTATCTCTATATACATCAATTTCAAATCCCGTTAAACGACTCGCCAATTTGATATTGGTACCTCCTTTACCAATGGCAAGGGAAACTTGATCTGGTTTCAAAAAAACTGATGCTCTTTTGTTATCTACATCCAACTCTATGTTTGTCACTTTCGCAGGAGTCAAAGCTCTCTGGATAAACAAAGTATCATTGTTGGTATAATTAACTATATCAATATTTTCATTTTTTAGTTCCCGAACGATCCCATGAATTCTAGATCCTTTCATCCCTACACATGCTCCTACTGGATCGATTCTATCATCATAAGACTCAACTGCAACTTTTGCACGCTCACCAGGCATTCTAACAATTTTCTTAACAGTGATCAGACCATCCTCAATTTCTGGAACTTCTTGTTCCATAAGTTTTTCAAGAAAATAATTATCCGTCCTAGATACAATCACAACAGGGTTGTTGTTTTTCATTTCAACACGCTTGATGATTCCTTTTACCATATCACCTTTTCTAAAATAATCTCCTTTGATCATTTCAGTTTTTGGTAGAATCAATTCATTGCCTGTAGCATCATCTAAAATCAATAATTCTCTTTTTAGAATCTGGTGAATTTCTCCAAGAACAATTTCACCCATTCGATCCATATATCTTTTATAGATATCATCTTTTTCAAGCTCCATGATTCTGGAGATCAAAGTTTGTCTAGCAGCCATGATGGCTCTTCTTCCAAACTCTTCTAAATGAACAGGCTGGTAACATTCCTCCCCAATTTCATAATCACTATCAATACTTAAAGCTTCCGAAATAGATATTTGGCTAGATTCATCTGTAACTTCACCATCTGGTACAATTTCTCTCACTCTCCACAACTCAAGGTCACCATTGGTGGCATTCACAATAACATCAAAGTTATCATCAGAGCCATATTTTTTTCTTATCAAAGTACGAAATACATCCTCCAGTACTTTCACCATAGTTGGTTTGTCTATGGTTTTACCTGCTTTAAACTCCGAAAAAGTTTCAACAAGATTCATCTTTCGTTATATATTTGGTTTAACAAATGATTCTGCAATTTCCTCAAACGGAATTTTGTAGAATCTTTTTTCTTTTATTTTCTTCTTTCCCTGCTTAACTGTTTCCACATATTCTATAGTAATAAAGTCTCCATCTACTTCTCTAAGGAGTCCTTTCTTTACAGTCCCACTTTTTTCTTTTATTTCAAACTTTCTGCCAATGTTCTTTTTATACTGTCTTTGCAGCTTCAATGGTCGATCAAGTCCTGGAGAAGAAACTTCTATTTTATACTTTTCGCCGTCCTTTATATGTTCTTCAACATATGATCGTATCAAGCGGTTCAATTTAGCACAACGGTCAAGCGTTATCCCATCATCAGCGTCAACAAAAACCTTTATAAACTGTGACTCTTTTATTACAAGATCAACTAAATAACAGTCTAAAAACAGTTTATCAGAAAACTGTGCTGTTACAAATTCCTCGAGCTTTTCTCTTATCAATTCTTAAATATTGGGACAAAAAAAGAGGGAACTTCTGTCCCCTCTATCCAAATGCTAAGCAAATATAAGTAATTTCGAGCAAGAAACATACACTTATTCACTATGTCAGAAATTAGCCTTTTTGATAAAATTCAAGATTCAAGCGAGTTTATCCGATCTCACATCGATGAAATTCCAAATTTTGCCATCCAATTTGGCTCTGGTTTTCAAAAAATGCTCAATGAAATAGAGATTATACAGAGTTTTCATTTTACTGAAATTCCAAACTTTGTTCCCTCAACTTTAAGTTTTCATGATCCTCGTTTAATCATTGGAAAGCTCCATGGAATAAAATTATTCATCCTTGCCGGAAGATTTCATCACTATGAGGGTTATGATATGAAGCAAATCACCTTTCCGATCAGAGTCATCAAAGATTTGGGCATTGAAAATTTAATCATTACCAATGCTTCAGGCGGTTTAAATCCAGATTACGATCCTGGTGAGATAGTGCTCGTGAAGGATCATATAAACTTTATGCCCAACAACCCTTTACGAGGTTTACAAGATGAGAGACTCGGTCCTAGGTTTCCTGAAATGTTACATGCCTATAATGAAGATTTCAGATCAGAATTAAAAAGACTTGCTGCTTCACTTTCGATACCTATAAAAGAAGGTGTGTACTTAGCCTTGCAGGGACCTAATTTAGAAACTCCCGCTGAATATAAAATGTTCCATCAGTGGGGCGCTGACATTCTAGGAATGTCGACTGTTCCGGAAGTAATCGTTGCAAATCAAATTGATTTAAAAATAGCTGTACTCTCTGTTGTTTCTAATATGGGCTATCCTGTGGAAAAAAGAGAAGCTTCTTCTATAGGAGATATTTTAAATTGTGTTGAACAAAAACTCCCTTTGCTTTGTAAATTGATTGGTAATTTCATTTCTTGATATTTTTTTCATTCTGAAATTTAGCATTGGCAAGTAAAGAATCCTTTATTGAAGTAATTGGCGCTAAGGAGCACAATCTCAAAAATATTGATATAAAAATTCCTCGCAATAAATTGGTAGTTGTGACAGGAATAAGTGGTAGCGGGAAATCCTCACTAGCCTTTGATACAATATATGCTGAGGGCCAACGGAGGTACATGGAAACATTTTCAGCTTATGCCAGGCAATTCATTGGCAAGATGGAGCGCCCAGATGTTGAAAAAATAGATGGACTATCACCAGTTATCTCCATTGAACAAAAGACAACGGGATGGAACCCAAGATCTACTGTTGGGACCATCACAGAAGTATATGATTTCTTGCGTCTCTTATATGCTAGAATTGGTGAAGCTTATTCCTATGTGACAGGAAAGAAAATGGTTAAGTACACAGAAGAACAAATGCTTAACCATTTATTAGAAAAACACGAAGGGAAAAAACTCATACTACTTGCCCCTATTATTAGAGCTCGAAAAGGACATTACAGAGAATTATTTGAACAGACAAGAAAACAAGGGTACTCCAAGGTAAGAGTAGATGGAAAAATATTAGAAATAACACCGGGCCTGCAAGTTGATCGATACAAGACTCACGATATTGAAATAGTGGTAGATCGACTTAAGGTTGATAAAAGCAAAAGACAAAGGATTTCTGATTCTTTGACTGCGGCTCTTAAACTTGCAAATAATTTTGTTTTACTGCAAGATCACGAAACAGGTGAAATCATTGCATTGAGCACTAAGCTTATGTGCCCAGAGTCCGGAATAAGTTATGAAGAGCCATCTCCAAATGCTTTTTCATTCAATTCACCATATGGTGCTTGTCCCAATTGCAATGGACTTGGTGAAATACATTCTGTAGAAATAGCTAAGGTCATCCCAGATGATACTAAAAGCATAAATGAAATAGGCATTGTCCCTTTCGGGGAGGTTCGTGAAAATCATACCTTCAAGCAATTAAGGGCTATTTCAAAAAAATATAAATTTTCTTTTGCTACACCCATTAATACGATACCAGAGGAAGCACTAGATATTATATTGAACGGAGGCAATGAAGAATTTGACATCAATCTCCCATATAGCAAACATGACTTCACTTATAATCTAGCTTCTGAGGGAATTATTAATATGCTTGTCAGATGGTATAAAGAATCTGGCTCCGATAAAATTCGATCTTGGGCAGAAGATTTTATGACCATAGTAGAATGCCCTACGTGTTCTGGTCAAAGACTTAAAAAAGAGTCACGGCACTTTAAAGTTCACGATAAAAATATTTCTGAGTTGGCTTCCATGGACTTAGATGAACTATTTCCTTGGATCACTGGAGTATCTAAGCATTTAAATAAAAAGCAAAATCTTATAGCAAAGGATCTACTTAAGGAATTAGAAATGCGCCTCCGCTTTTTAATTCATGTTGGCCTAACTTATTTACATTTAAATAGACCTGCAAAGAGTCTATCTGGAGGAGAATCACAACGTACCAGATTGGCTACTCAAATCGGCTCCCAACTTACTGGGGTAACATATATACTTGATGAGCCAAGTATTGGACTCCATCAAAGAGACAATCAAAAACTCATTCAAGCCCTTAAAGAATTATCAGAAATTGGCAATACCGTCTTAGTAGTAGAACATGATAAAGATATCATGTTAGCCTCTGATTATATCTTTGACCTAGGTCCAGGAGCTGGATTAAACGGAGGTCAATTAGTAGCAGAAGGAAGTCCTGAGGACTTTTTAAAGACTGATAGTTTAACGGCTCAATACTTAAGTGGGAAAATGGAAATTGCCGTTCCTAAAACTCGCAGAAAAGGATCAGGAAAAACATTGCAATTAAAAAATGCAACAGGACATAATTTGAAAAATGTAAGTGTGAGTATTCCATTGGGTTGTTTGATTTGTGTTACAGGAGTTTCTGGAAGTGGAAAGTCATCACTCATCAACGAAACCCTTTATCCTATTCTTAGAAAGCATTTCTATAAAAGCAGAAAAAGAGCCCTGGCTTATAAAAAGATTGAAGGACTTGAGCATTTAGACAAGGTCATAGAAATCGACCAAAAGCCCATTGGGCGAACACCAAGATCAAACCCTGCGACCTACACGAACTTATTTTCAGACATCAGAAAGATTTTTACCAATTTACCTGAAGCGAAAATTAGAGGATATAAACCTGGAAGATTTTCATTCAACGTGAAGGGTGGAAGATGTGAAGTTTGTCAAGGAGGAGGTAAAAAAGTAATAGAAATGAATTTTCTACCTAATGTATATGTCGACTGCGACAATTGCTTGGGAAGACGATATAATAGAGAGACTTTAGAGATTTTGTACAAAGGGAAATCAATTAATGATGTCCTAAATATGACGGTAAAAGAAGCGACTGAATTCTTTAAAAACATTCCTTCTATTTATCGAAAACTCAGTACGCTCAGAGAAGTTGGATTAGGATATATCACTTTAGGACAAAGAGCCACAACTTTATCTGGAGGTGAAGCACAAAGAGTAAAACTAGCCGAAGAATTAGCAAAAAAAGACACAGGCAACACATTGTACATTCTAGATGAACCAACTACAGGCTTACATTTTGAAGATATTGTTCATTTGAACAACGTGCTTAATAGACTTGTAGATAAAGGTAATACTATAATTGTCATTGAACACAATTTAGATGTGATAAAAATTGCTGATCATATTATTGATGTTGGACCTGATGGCGGTAAGAATGGTGGTAAAATAATTGCAAAAGGTACACCTGAACAATTAGCGAGGGCAAAAGGAAGTTATACAGGTGAGTTTTTAAAACAAGAATTGAAACTAAAGTAGTTACAAAAGCATTAACAAAGTATAAAGCATTAGGCAATGAAATTATTGAGCACTTTTTTAGTGCTGTTCTTTTCCTTTCTTGGGAATGTGAGCGCACAAGAAATGATGTATGACAAATACCTTCACCCCTATCCTAAAACTGTTCAATCTCATGGAGATTTAACTGTAGCATTCGATCAAAGAGTTTCTTCCAGATATTATAATATCAAAGGTCATGGAGTCGTAGAATATTATACCGGTGATGGTCAGTTTGTTGGATTCTACGGAGACAAATCAAAGTTTGATATTATGGATCTTCCTTTTATTAAAAAGAATAGAAACATCAAACACTTGCTTAAAGACCATGACTTAGATGAAGCCTTACTCATTTATTTTCACCCTGAGAAAAGGAAGGAATTAAAATATCCCATTCGTCGCGGAGGTACCAAAAGAGGCTAAAAGGTTTTATGTAATTTCCACGAATACTTCTTTGTCCGTTCTGATAGATATTTGAGGCTTCAAACCTACATTTTTTGTGAGCACTTTGTATTCAAATCTTTTTGCCCATTCTGAAAGAATAATTTTCATTTCCATCATAGCAAATGCATTTCCAATACACATCCTAGGGCCAGAACCAAAAGGTAAATAAGCGCCTTTAGGAATCTGATTTATATTTGTTTCATTAAATCTTTCAGGATCAAATAGCTCTGGTTTGTTCCAAATCTTAGGGTCATTATGCATGCCATAAATAAAAAGTAGAACTAAGGTGTTTTTCTTTATTTCCCAATCGCCAATCTGATCATCTTCTTTTGATACGCGATCCACAATATATACAGGAGGATACATACGCATAACTTCCTTGATGACTTGCTCTGTATATTGCAATTGTTTCAATCGCTCAAGTAAGCTTCCCTCACATTGAAGTGCTTCTTGTTTGATCCTATCAATTATTTCTGGATATTTTGCTATTTCATAAAATGCCCATGTCATCGCATTGGCAGATGTCTCATGTCCTGCAACAAATAATATTAGACTCTCTTCTATAAGTTGTGTGTCTGTCATACCACTCCCATCTTCATAACGGGTCGACAACAACATGTCTAATAAGTCTCCTTTCTCAGCTTGAGTTTTCTTTCTGTTTTGAATATACTCGTCCAAAATTTTAGTTGCATCTCTAGCTCTTTTCCTTTTCTTGCGTTCCATACCACTGAGGTGAAACCACCAACGCAAATAAACCTTCCTTTCCTTTTTAATGATATACTCTTGCAATTCTGATACGACATCGCTAAGTTCAAACAGATTGTTTGCATCTGTATCAACAGAAAAAAGGGTCCTACCAACAATTTTAAAAGCCAGTTCATTCATGGCTTTATTCAAAGAAATTTTTTTCTGCTTTTCCAATTTTTCAAAATAGACCTGAACCTCATCCATCATCAATTCAGCTACTTGATTCAATTTATCACGATGAAAACCCGGTTGGATCAACCTTCTTTGTTTTAACCAATAAGCTCCTTCTGAGGTTAGGAGACCTTTGCCTACAAATTTTGCAAGTGACTCTGTTTGTATGGTAGATTTTTTATACTTACGATGATTTTTCCTGAGGACATGAAGCGCAACTTCAGGGTCTGTTGTCATCGAAGATTTGATAAGCCCTGCTAAATAAAAAACATAGGTCTTGCCATACACTTCTCCAAATTCCATTAAATATGGAATGGGATTTTGTATAAAACTAGCAATATTCCTTAAGCCTTTATATCTAGGAACAATGACGGGCTTCTTCATAAATATCCTTATCTCATTTTTTAAAAAATTCCAGCAATAAGGAAAAATGCCTTAGTAAAATCTATAAAGGCTTCTTTTCAAACACTCTGATATAATCTACTTCCATTCTTTGTGGAAAGCTGGTACCGGCATCGGGACTTCCTGGCCAGTTGCCTCCAACAGCTACATTAAGGATGAAAAAGAATGGCTGATTAAATGGATATGTTGCATTCGTAACTTGCGTATTATCAAATTCATAAAAAAGAATATCATCCATATAAAACCACATCTTATTAGTCTCTCTTACAACCGTAAACACATGAAATTCATCAATGAATTTTTCCCCTTGAAGTGTAATGGATCCACCTTTATATTGATGTGATCCTGGGTCTGGACCAAAATGAACCGTTGCATGTGACTTAGAAGCTTCATGTCCTACCAACTCCATAATGTCAATCTCCCCACAATTCGGCCAACCAGTTTCATTGATATTTATTCCCAACATCCAGATAGCAGGCCAAATTCCTTGACCTTCAGGAAGCTTTGCTCTTACATCAACACGGCTTTTACCAAATTCTTTTTTGCCTTGCGTTGTCATTCTAGTTGAGGTATAACTATATCCTTCATAATTTTCCTCTCTTGCCTCAATCACCAATTTTCCATTTTCGATTCTGACATTTTCTTCTCGGGCTGTATAATATTCTAATTCATTATTCCCCCAGCCATTGGCTCCATTTCCAATTTCAAAGTTCCAACTATTAGAATCTATTTCTGTCGTGAATTCATCTTGCCAAGAAAGTTCCCAATTTTCATATTCAACCGGTGTTTCAAAACCTCCATTGGCTCCTCCTGGGAAATCACTATCATCATTTATTATTCTAACAAAAGCTGACTTCTTTGTAAACTCCACATCATCCAATGTTGTCAAATGAATATTGAATTCTTCATTCCCTTCTTTAAACCCATCTCCTAATATTTTAATGGTAATTTCTTTTTCTGTTTCGGGAGATGTAAATGTAACCGAGCCTTCTGCACGCATATAATCTTGTCCAGCAAATGCGGACCGATCATCTGTTACATAATTGATGGTTCTTGTCCCTTCATAGTCATTAGAAATCGTCACTTTCATGGTGATTTCTTTTTCTTCCCCTCCTTCAATTAATTCAAAATCTGGGATACTTACCTTAGCGTCTGTGTTCACAGGAGGCTCTGGTGGTTCAGGATCGCAGGATCCTTGGATGAATAAAATAAAAAAAGCGAATAACATTAAATAATACTTCATTTTACAATTCAATTTCAACGTACATTAAAGAGTGATCGGATAGTTTCGAAATTCTACTATCATGATCATAATCACAAGATATTATTTTCTTAGCTAAAGATATATTCATCCAACTGTGATCATATCGATAACCATTTCCTTGGTGGCTGTACCAAGAATAATCTTCTTTCATACCATTAACGACACGAAAGGCATCTGTGTATCCAATTGATATTAATTTTTTCAATTCATCCTCATACCAAAAACTGCTACCCTTTTGGTCTAAACCATTAATACCAGAATTATAATCGCCAGCAATGACTACATTTTGTTGACTTACAATACGATCAAAAAGGAAAGGAAACAGTTGGTGCTTTTTCTTATGAGGTAAATAGACTCCATAAACCACTAAGTCATCCAAGTTCATTTGTAAAATGGATTGTGGGAAGTCTTCAATTTCATTTTCAAAGCTCGTAAACTCTGACTTGATTTTGGAAGCAATCACCACAGAATTTAATCTACTTCTAGCTTGAGTGGTTCCTATATAATTGTAGCCAAGTTTATCTAGTCCTACTTTTATTTCATCTCCTCTTTTTCCATTTTGGAATTCTGATAAGATCACAATTTCAGCATCGTGTTCTTTGATTTTTCGTAGAATACCTCTAATCCTTGTTCCGCCTCCCTGTCTAATATTCCAAGAAACGATTTTCATGAAGCTGCTGGTCCTTGTTTGGCCTGCTCGATACTAGCCTTCAATGCATCCATAATATCAACGAAGGGTTTTTCTTCTTCTTCTCCTATCGTGACTACTTCTTTTCCATCAATCTTTGCTTGAATCATCTTCATCACAGCATCTTTAAATTCATCTTTAAAAGAAACATCAGAAAAGGATTTCGTCATGGACGTTACGAGGTTTGCCGCAAGATCCAATTGCGCTTTATCAACTTTTGCTTTTTCTAAATCAGGAATGTCCTCTACGTTTCTGAGCTCTTCAGGCGATCTTAATTCATATAGAATTAATCCTTTTTTATAATGGTCGATCAAAACAATTTTTTCTTTTTCTCTCATGACAACTCTCCCAATGGCCATTTTATTAGAAGCAGAAAGTGTTTCTGCCAGCAAAGCATAAGCTGTCATCGCAACATCCCCATCAGGACCTAAATAGTAAGGCTTTTCAAAAAGGCTTGGGTGAATTTCTGACTCGTTAATGAAAGCCTCGATTTCAATAATCTTGGTGCTTTTCAATTCCATTTTTTCCAGATCTTCTGGTTCAATGACCACATACTGATCTGGTTCATATTCATAACCCTTTACTATGTCTTTCGAGCTAACAATCTCGTCACAGGATTTGCACTTCTTTTGATAGCCAATAGGGCTATTATCTGTTCTGTGCAATTGTCGAAACTTTAGGTCATTTCCATATTCAAGCGCTCCATATATTCGTACCGGAATCGTTACAAGAGAAAAGCGGATATGCCCACTCCAAAGTGATTTCATGATTTCTTATTTTGATATATAATTAAAGGTAGTTTTAAAATTGCTTATTCATTAAGAACAATAAACTTTTTAAACACCGGTTCTCTCAAGGTTCCATTGTGGGTCATAGAAGCATACTCTATTTCAACCATCAATTGAGGCACAATCCATGTAGTCTTTTTTTCTTCCTCTGTTTGTGCATCTACACATTTTTTCCCTTCTTCTTGTTGATCTAAAATCTTCTTAATCTCTTGCACTTTTTTGTGATCAAAACCTGTTCCCACTCTTCCTCTATAAATCCATTCCTCTCCTTTTTGTTCTGCTAAATGTAAGGAGCCAAAATAGGGAGAGCGATCCCCAAAACCTTCGGTATAGCCAATGATAAAACAATCTACCGTACTGCGATATTTAATCTTTTTCCAACTATCAGTCCGCTGTCCTGGGAAGTACAATCCATTTTTATCCTTTACCATAATCCCTTCCAATCCTTGTTCCTTTGCTAATTTAAAGAGCATTTTTCCTTCGGTAACTTCAGCCGAAAATCTAACTTGAGTACTTTGCTTAAAGCACTCTTTGAGCCAAGCTCTTCTTTTATGTAAAGCTTCTTTGCATATATTCTTCCCATCCAACCATAGACAATCAAATAAATAACAAATGGCGGGATTGGTTTTTGTCGAAGATTCGATTTTTGCTAAACTGCTGGTATGTAATCTACTGATGACCCTTTTAAAATCAGGCTTGTTCTGTGCATCATTACAAATAATTTCACCGTCAAGAATTACCTCTTCTGATTTAAAATTATCCATATGTTCAATAACATCAGGAAACTGTTTGCTGATATCCCGACCATTGCGACTGATGATTTTAATTTGGCTTCCTAGTTTGTAAATCATGACCCGAATTCCATCCCATTTAACTTCAAAAATATATTTCTCTCCTGTAGGGACATCTTTCCTTTGATCTGCGAGCATGTGCTCCATTTTCATGTCCATAATACTTCTAGAAGCGTCATCTTTTCTTTCGATAAGCCAGTTTTTTTCTCCGGTTTTATACATGGAATATTCACCATTCAAATGTTTTGCTTGAAGGCTAAACTTAATCTTCTTCTCTGTATATTCTTTAATGGTATAAGTTCCAGAATCAAAGACCCACATTTCTCCTCCACCATATTCTCCTTTAGGGATGGTGCCTTCAAAATCTAAATACTTCACTGGATGATCTTCTGTTTGGACAGCCAATCTTTTTACTCCTTTTTGTCTGGGTATCCCTTTGGGGATAGCCCACGATTTGAGTACACCATCTTTTTCCAACCTGAGGTCATAATGAGCATTGGTGGCATGATGTCGTTGAATGACAAACCGCATTCCATCCATATGGCTAATTTCTGCTGATGGTTCTGAAGTCTTTGTAAAGTTTCTTTTATTCTTATATTTTTCAAGAGATTCTGTTTCAACATCTACTGCAAATGTTTTATTGTGGAGCTTCACAGCATACTCTTTAAAACCCGACCAAATATCTCCTTTCTCCTGTACACGCTTCAGCATGGATTTCAAATTAAAGTGTTTTGAACTTTCAATTTCTTCCAATTCTTCCCAACTCACTGGAGCAGAGACTGGCGCTCCTTCTCTTCCTCTTAGACTATAAGCACCTACAGCTGTTTGACCTCTATGATTTCTATATATATCTATTAACAATTTGCCCTTTCTAGCTTCCTTTCGCATTTTAAGCGTGGTCGTTTTTGCTTTAGTTTTTATAAAATCTTTAGCTAAGGTTTTACTCGTTTCAACAATGGTTTCTTCATCCCATTTTTCTAAAATAGGCACGATGACATGCAAGCCTTTAGAGCCACTTAATTTTACTAAAGGGAAGTATCCTTTGTCTAATAAAAATGCTCGAAGAGAAAATGCAATTTCTTTCACTTGATAAAAGGCTTC
>CALGNN010000197.1 GCA_937961455.1 uncultured Saprospiraceae bacterium | reverse complement strand
TGCCAAGGGTACAGAAGATTTAGCTCCAGGACAAATTAAGGACCGTTCTGATGGTAAATTAGTACACCTCGATGGTTTGAATTATTCTCGCGCCTGGTGTTTGTACCCTTTATCAGAAGGAGACGATTACATGAAATATCTTGCTGACAAACACATGGATTACTCACTCTCCAAAATTAAGGATGGTGACTATATGGGAGAGCACTGGTTGGCCAGTTTTGCTTTATACGCCTATAAAGAAATGAACGCATCACAATCAAAATAATATTGATTAAATTCCAAAACAGTGATTCTTAGACAAGTTCAAGAAAGCAATTTCACCAAATGCTAAATGCTAAAAAGCCATACAGCTAAACCCTAATGCCCCTCCTTAATCAGATGCGGCATTTTTTCCTGAAATCTTTTCAACCTTGGAATGGATACCGCTTGGATGTATCCATGATTTGGATGCTTCTTTTCATAGTCTTGATGATAGTCCTCTCCTATCCAAAATTTTTCAAACTTTTGGACTTCCGTAATAATTGGATTGGCAAAAACTTTATCTGCAGTCAATTGCGCAATTTTATCAGCAATGATTTTTTGCTCTTCTTCATTTTGATAAAATAGAATCGAACGATATTGAGAACCTCGATCAGGTCCTTGACGGTTTAAGGTTGTAGGATCTCCGGATGCAAAAAATACATCAACTAAATCAGAGAAGCTGACCACCTCAGGATCATAATAAATTTCAACAGCTTCCGCATGTCCCGTTGTACCTGTATTCGAAGATTCGTAGGTAGGATTTTTAGTGTGTCCACCCGCATATCCTGAAATAGATTCAGCTACACCATTTACCGATTCATATATGGCTTCCACACACCAAAAGCATCCACTAGCAAAGTACGCTTTCGAATATTTTGATAAATCTGTCTGCGCTGCACTCGTATCAAGTTTTACTGCTTGAGAATTATTACTTGTGCATGACATCTGAAAAAATAATAAGAATAAGATATACTTCATTTTCTATAAACGTTTAAGCTGATGATACTTTATTGAATGCATAAATTACGATATAATTATCACAGATCAATCACATTTTTGTATTTGCAATAGCATCTAAAGTCTAATAACAAAATTGAAGCAAATAAGGTTATTATTTTTTTAATAAAATGATCAAACGCTAGCTCAACACCTTCTTTGACAAGAAAAAAAATCAGTAATTTCGTTTTATAATTAATGTAAGTATGGTTAATCTTCCTCCAGAAAAATTAGGCTCCTTTTATCTAGGTGCTAATTATGATATTGACAATAAAGAAATAAGTCCTGAGTCTGTAAATTATGATTCAAGGGACTTAACTACCCATGCGGTCTGCGTCGGTATGACCGGAAGTGGTAAGACGGGTCTTTGTGTAGGATTGCTCGAAGAAGCAGCCATTGATAAAGTTCCTGCGATCATTATTGACCCTAAGGGAGATATGACCAATTTGCTTTTACAATTTGAAGATTTAAAAGCTGCAGATTTTAAAAAATGGATTAATCCAGATGACGCTTCCCGAAAAGGAATGACAGTTGCTGAATATGCAAAAGCTACTGCTGATAAGTGGAAAAATGGATTGGCTTCTTGGGGGCAGGATACCAATCGACTTAAAAAACTCAAAGAAAGTGTTGACTATACCATATATACTCCAGGATCAGATTCTGGAGTTCCCATCAATATATTGGGATCATTCGCTTCACCCGGCATCAATTTCGATGAAGACGCTGAAATGTTGCATGAGCGGATCCAAGGAACCGTGGCTGCACTATTGGGGATGATTGGAAGCAAAGCAGATCCTGTGAGGAGTAGAGAAGGGATTTTATTAGCCAGTCTTTTTGAGCACTTTTGGAGAAAAGATGAAGATTTAGACCTTGGCAAAATTATCATGGGAATTCAAAACCCGCCATTTTCTCAATTGGGCGTATTTGATATTGAGACCTTCTTTCCTCAAAAGAATCGCTTTGATCTAGCTATGAGTTTTAACAGCCTCATCGCATCACCACAGTTTAGGTATTGGATGCAAGGCGATGATTTGGATATTGAAAAAATATATTTCACCAAAGAAGGCAAACCCAGGCATAGCATTTTCTACATCGCCCATTTATCAGATAGTGAAAGAATGTTTTTCGTCACCCTCTTGCTCAATAGCTTGATTACTTGGATGCGAAAACAATCTGGAACTACCAGCTTAAGAAGTTTACTTTACTTCGATGAGATCTTTGGGTACTTCCCTCCTACTGCAGAGCCTCCATCAAAAAAACCTCTACTAACTATTTTAAAGCAAGCTAGAGCATTTGGAGTGGGTGCCGTACTTGTCACACAAAACCCTGTTGACATTGACTACAAAGGCTTATCAAATGCCGGTACTTGGTTTATCGGAAAGTTACAAACAGAACGAGACAAGATGCGTGTACTTGATGGATTGGAAGGAGCTATAGCTGAAGCAGGAGGAAAGGGTGGCAAAGATTTTAGTAAGATTATCAGCTCCTTATCTTCTAGAGTATTTTTATTACATAATGTTCATGCAGATGATCCAGTGATTTATCACACACGGTGGGCCATGTCATACCTACGAGGCCCTTTGACCCGTCCACAGGTTAAAAAATTAATGAAGGCTAAAAAAGCTTTACCCGTCGCTAGCCATGATATTCCTTTTGAAATTTTAAATGCCGAAAAACCAAAAAGGACTACGACTAAGACCAAGAAACTTGAAGTAGAAATGAGGCCTTCTGCAGATCCTAGTATTGAGCAGAAATATTTCATGATAAGGAAAACACAAAAAGCTGCACAACGGGCTTTAGAAGTGGATGGCAAACTTACACTCAGTTATCAAGCCTATTTATTGAGCAGTGGCAAAGTTCGATTTTACAATCAAAAAAGATATGTGGATGTAGTTGAAGAAGTTGCCTATCTCTCGGGACCACCAGATAGTTTTGGAAGGTCCAATTGGGATGAAGGAATGCAAATAGACAATTGGGCTCATTCACTTTTAGACGAGCCAGACTATCCAGATAATGTCTCGGTTAGCTTTGATGATATTCCAGCTTCGGCTAATACAAAGAAAGAATTTGATTTGGTGAAAAAAGCTTTTTCAGATTGGCTTTATAAATCCAAAAGTATGCAAACGCTCCAGCATGAAAAATTAGAAATGTTTCAAGAAGGAGAAGAAAGTGAGGAATCATTTCGAATGAGGATTCAACAAAAAGCTCGAGAGTTTAGAGATGAAGAATTGGATGAAATAAGAGATCGATACGAACCAAAATTTGACAGTCTGAGTTCTAAAATTCGAAAAGAAGAAGAAGACGTAGAAGAGGCCAAAGATGAAATGCGCGACCGAAGAAATGCTGAAATGATTAATGTAGCCGAAACCATTTTTTCTGTTTTTGTAAAAGGGCGCAGCCGATCTTTGAGCACTGCCGCTACAAAAAGAAGAATGAAAAGGAAAGCCTCTAATAAATATGAAGCAGCCCAAGCTGACTTAGAAGAATTGAGCATTAAGTACGAAGACTTAGAACAAGAATTAGAAGAAAAATTACATGAGGCGAGAGAACGGTGGGATCGTGTAACAGACGGTATAACGGCTTACGAGATCAAACCTAGGAGAACTGATGTTGTATTAGATAAGGTCATATTATCTTGGATGCCATTTTGGGTAGCGGACAATGGTAAAAAAACTTCCGCCTTGTATTAGAATATAGCCAGTGAAAATGCTTATTCAAGATCATCAATAAGTTGTGTGTTCTTATCAGCATCTAAATAAAGAATTCCATGGTGGTAGCATTTGCGAATTAGACCTGCAGTATTCTTTGCATCCAATTTATTCAACATATTTTTCCGATGGCTTACTACCGTTGATTTGGTAATCAAAAGTTTATTCGAAATTTCTTCAGTATTCAATTCACTTACAATTAACCAAAGAACTTCTTTCTCTCTTTTTGTCAAAAGAGTGTACGGATCAACTTCTTTTTCGGATGGCATTACAATAATTTTAAAGGGCTTACACAGTTCGAAATTACGATGCTAAAAAATATAATCCTATACCTATTTTGAGGGATATTGCACTATCAAAAAGAGGATTGACTTGTGCCAATCCTCTAACTAGAGATTTCATTAAGTCCCGTTAATGAAAATTCAGCATTGGGGTTCATAGTAGTTTTAGTCCATATTTTTAAGCATACGCTTTTAAATAATAGCGTTCTTTTATTTCAATATTCAAGCTCGTCTCCTTTTGCTCATTGAGTTTTAAGACTCCGATTTCAAAACTCCGGCGAATCATACCGGCTGTATTAGACACGTCCATTTTTCTCATAATATTTTTTCGGTGCGTCTCTACAGTTTGATTGGAGATGAAAAGTGTTTTTCCAATTTCGATGCTATTCTTTCCAAAGGCGATGTGCCAAATAACTTCTTTTTCCCTTTTGGTGATGTAGGGTTTTTCAAGCTTAGTTAGTTTCATAATACTGGTTTTTTGATTAATTATAATGATGTAAAGATAT
>CALGNN010000196.1 GCA_937961455.1 uncultured Saprospiraceae bacterium | reverse complement strand
GAAATATGGACTATTGGTATTACTAGCTCCAGGACTAGGCTCTTCGAAGAAAACCAATTCTTGGTCTCCATCTATTTTTCTTCCCATTGAAACATCAGTCTTTTGATGCTTGTATACAATCTCATCCATGACCACACCTGTTGTATCATAAAGTTGGATGCGTTCTCCTTCTTTAGTCAATTTAAAATTGCAATGCAAGCCCGTATCTTCTCCATCTGCCCAGATGATTAAAAAATCATTGGGAGCTATAATGCTGGCATCAGGAAAACTCCATCGTTCGGGATAATTTCTATTATCAGTAAGGAAAAATCCGCTGAGGTCAACAGCCTCAGAGCTGGTGTTGTATAATTCAATCCAGTCTCCGCTGTTATCAAAATCTGGGTCTGAAATAGTGGATGAATTAGAGGCCATCCATTCATTAATAACTACCTGTGCCGTTGTAAGCTTAGCCGCTGATAGGCACAGCAGTAAAAGTAAAATCTTTTTCATTCAATTATATCTAGTAAAGCCGATCGTTAAATTACTAATTATTTATCTTAATATATTGTTCTAAAGCATCTTGCCTATTTAGCAAGTGTATCTCTGCACATTCATTAATTGAGTTATTTATTTCATTATATTTAGTAAAATACTTTTATAAGAGTGGCAGTTCGTATAAACCCCGTCAAAAATTTTCATTTCTCTTTTATCATACTTTTATTATTTGCAGGATGTATGCCAGAGATGCATATGCAAATCGATGTCAATGCCAATAGCAAGATTGTGTTTATTGGTAATAACCTTTGTTCTAGAATGCTCAATTATGGCCATTTAGAGAAAGAGTTGTTTGCCATGTTTCCTGATAGTAATCTTACGATTAGAAATATGTGTGACGGAGGTGATACGCCAGGTTTCAGACCTCATTCTGGTAGGAATGATCCTTGGGCTTTTCCGGGAGCTTCAGCTTTTCATCCAGAGTATGATATTGATTTTACAAGCGAAGGTCATCTAGAATCTCATGATGAATGGTTAAGCAGAATTGGAGCTGACATCATCTTTGCTTTTTTTGGTTATAATGAATCTTTTAAAGGAATGGAAGGTCTTGAAAATTTTCAGGATGAATTAAGAGCATTTTTTGATCATAGCCTTTCTCAAAAATATAATGGGCACGAAGCCCCTCAGATCGTGCTTGTTAGTCCTATTTCATTTCAGGATTTAAGTCATGATAGAGATTTGCCAACAGGAAAAACGCTTAATGAAAATTTAGGTCATTATACAAAGGCCATGGAAGAGATTGCTTACGAATATCAAATTCCATTTGTTAATCTATTTTTTGAAAGTAAGAAGTGGTATAAAAAGCACAAAGATTTAACCATAGATGGATATCAATTAAAAGAAAAAGCTTACGAATTATTAGCCTCTTATATGGCTAGAGAAGTATTCGTGGGCAACTTTGGTCATATCAATCATCAGGAGGATTTACTTAAAGCCATAGAAGCCAAAAATTGGATGTGGCATAATGATTACAAAATGCCGAATGGGGTCCATGTTTTTGGAAGACGTTACGACCCTTTTGGTCCTGATAATTATCCAAGTGAAATAAAAAAAATAAGAGAACTGACTATTAACAGGGATAGTGCAATTTGGGCAGCTGCTAGTGGATCTGATTATGATTTAGAAAAAGCGGATGCTATGACTTCCACTTTAAATGAAGTTAAAAGTAATTATTCTGGAGGCTATGGACATGGGGACAACCGATACTTATACGGAGAAGAGGCATTAGATGCCATACATGTCGCAGAAGGCTATGAATTACAACTCTTTGCTTCGGAAGAAGAATTTCCTGACCTAGCCAATCCAGTGCAATTATCTTTCGATGACCAAGGGAGATTGTGGGTCGCAACAATGCCATCTTATCCTCATTATCGACCAGGCGATGAGATGCCAAATGACAAACTTATTATTTTAGAAGATATCGATGGAGACGGTAAAGCAGACAAGCAAACTACCTTCGCAGAAGGTTTGCATTTGCCTGTTGGTTTTGAGTTTGCACCTGAGGGCGTATACGTATCTCAAGGAACCAACTTAAAATTATTGACCGATACCGATGGTGATGATAAAGCAGATCAAGTTGAAATCGTGTTGAGCGGATTTGATGATCATGATACCCATCATGTTATTAGTGCCTTTTGCGCTGATCCATCAGGAGCGATTTATATGTCTGAAGGGGTATTTTTACATACCAATGTAGAAAGCTCATACGGAACTGTTAGAGGAACAGATGGAGGCTTTTATCGATACAATCCTGTAAGACATCATTTAGAGCGAACAGCTCAAATCCCCATTCCGAATCCATGGGGCATTGCTTTTGATGCATGGGGGCAGCCAATTTTTGCAGAGACTTCAGGCCACCCAGTTAGATGGATGTTGCCAAGTACCATGAAGCCCTTATACGGTGCTCAAAATCCCAAGGCCCCTAATTTGATAGAGGAAGCCAATCGAGTTCGACCAACATCTGGATTAGAATTTATCCATAGCAGGCATTTTCCAGAAGCTTCGCAGGGGGATTTTTTACTACCTAATACCATAGGTTTTTTAGGAATAAAACAACATACTTTTAAAGACGATGGAACTGGTTTTACATCATCTTTTGTACAGGACCTTATTTGGAGTGATGATAAAAATTTTAGACCGGTAGACATAGAATTTGCTCCAGATGGCTCGCTGTATATTGTTGATTGGCATAATGTTTTAATAGGGCATATGCAGCACAATGCACGAGATCCTTTAAGAGACCATGTACATGGAAGGATCTATAGGTTAATTCACAAGGATAAGGCATTATTGAAAAAGCTTGATATGGGAAAAGCCCCTATTGAAGAATTATTAGACTATTTAAAGCTACCAGAATATCGAACAAGGTACCGCAGTCGCAGAGCATTGAGAGGAAGAGCTATTGATGAAGTTCAAGAAGCTCTAGTAAACTGGGTTGCTAACTTAGATACCAGCGATTTAAATTATGAGCACCATTTGACAGAGGCGCTATGGGTGCAATGGGGACTAAATGATATCAACATAGAAATTTTAGATAAGGTATCTAGAGCGGAAGATTTTAGGGCAAGGGCGGCAGCAGTTCGAGTCTTAAGATATATGCATCATAAAATTCCAGACGCACATGAAAGGTTAATAAAGGCTGC
>CALGNN010000195.1 GCA_937961455.1 uncultured Saprospiraceae bacterium | reverse complement strand
GTACCTGTAAATTCTGAAGTGTAGGTGTACCAAACATCTGATTGAATGCCTAAGTCACCAAATCCAAAACATGCTGCATCATTGGGATGTTCAGGTCCATCAGTTGTTGCATTTAAAGTATTAATCGCTTGTCCTGATCCTAAACTTAAAGCTGTAGCACTTCCACAATCATCATTGTCTGGTGTTGGGGGAGCTTCAGATAAAACAAATCCTCCAGTTCCTGAAAAGATCATGGTATCTGTTCCGAAGCCACCTAATCTCATCAAATAAGTTTCACCTAAAACAACATCAAACTTCACTTGAGATTCTGCATTGGTACATGTAGCATCACCATCTTCATTACATGCTAAGAGGTCGCTATCACTTAAAGGACAGCTAGCTGAAGCATTGTAAACGGCAATTCTAGAATCAAAGGTGGTTCCAAAACCACACAAATTCCAAAGTAATTCCCCTGTGATAGTTGCTGTATGAACATACCAAATATCATTATGCAGTGAATCTGTCCCAGATGATGGGCAAGGATTGTTTGGATGGAATAAGGTATCAGTCGTTGCAAGCGTGTTGTCAAAAGTTACCACCTCATCCATCAAAATTGCAATCGCATTGTGGCAACTATCATTGGCTACTTGAGCTTCTGCAACAATAGAGGTAAGGGTAAATAACAACAATATGTAAAATTTCTTCATCTTATAATTTTATATTTTCTAATTAGATTTTGTCCATTTTAAAACTTTAAAAGCATCTTGCAATTGAACTTTTGCAAAATATATTCCTTCACTTAATTCTGATACTCCTAGTACGACATTTGACTGTCCTTTCAGTTCATCAAAAGATAAATCTCTTAATACTTTTCTTCCGAGATTATCATAAAAGCTTATTTGTACTTCCTCATTTATAATTCCCGTTAAATCAATGTGCAATTGGTCTCTAACTGGATTGGGATAGAGTGTTACATCTAAACTTGGATCTTGTTGATTATGATTACTTACACTTTCCAATCTTACGATTTGAAAATCAAATGGGCCTGGCGGTGAATATATAGATACCGCAGCTTTCATATAAATTTCATCTGGAGCATCTATAATATTGATAGTATCTACTCTTGATAAAATACCATTAGCAGGATCTATAAACAAACATGCTGAATCTACAACCGTTTGCATTTCACAATCTGTGAAAAACTCATACCATATTTGTGAAGCATCATTGCCGGCAAAAAACCTGATCTCAAATTGCTCCTCTCCTTCCGTACTGAATTTGTAATAGACATCTGGAAATTCACCTTGAGAAGTTGCACAAAGTGGAATGGCGTCTGTATTATATTCTGCATTTTCTAAAGTCCCTGAATAAACAATATCAAATTCATCAGCTTCTTCTTGCGAGATTAGAGCAACTTGTTCTGCATTCTCGCACAAATTATTTGCTGGAGGATCTGGTTGTTCTTCAAAAGTTAAATCAAACGCTCCTGATCCCGAAGCACCTCCAAAGCCTCCTAATCTTAAAAGATAAGTTAGATTTGCTTCTACTTCAAAGAAGAGAATATTAGTAAATCCATCACATCCTGGAGTCGCATCATCACAAGCTATTAAGTCTTCGGCTTGAGGAGGGCAGGATGCACCTGGACCATAAACCCCTAAACGCGTATCGAATCCACCAATGTCACAGGTGGACCATAATAGGGTTCCATTTTGGTCTGGCGTAAAAGTATACCAAATATCATTTTGGATGGTATTATCATTAAAACCAAAACAAACAGGATCATTTAAATGAACTGGACCATCTGTAGTCGCATCGATGTTCGTAAATGTTTGACCTTGGCCTAAGCTTAATTCAATGGCATCCGAACAGTCATCATTATCTGGTCTTGGTGCTGCTTCTGTTAAGTTAAATCCTCCAGTTCCAGAAAAGATCATGGAATCAGTACCGAATCCACCCAATCTCATCAAATAGGTTTCACCTTCTACGACATCAAATCTCAATTGAGACTCCGAGTTAGGACATTCCGTTGGCAGTCCATCTTCATTACATGTCATCAAATCATCGACGCCTAAAGGACAGCTAGCATTGCCATTATAGACAGCAATTCTACTATCAAAAGAGGTCCCAAAACCACAAAGATTCCAATACATTTCTCCTGTGAAAGTGGCAGTATATTTATACCAAATATCCATATAAATGGAATCTGTTCCTGCCGAAGGGCAGTCATTGACTGCATGAAATAAGGTGTCCGTTGTTGCTAATGAATTATCAAAAGTTTCTATCTGATCAATAAATATTTCAATGGCATTATGACAACTGTCATTTACAACTTGGGCTTTAAGTTGATTGAATTGAAATAAACATAGAATTGCTAGTGTGGGTAAAAATTTCTTCATAGTTGATTTTTATACTTTAAAGTATAAAAAAAAACTGACTCTGACTTTTATACAAGCTTATATGAAACTGTTAGAATAAACTATTAAAGTAAAAGGTCTTTAAATGGTCAACCAAAAGTTATTAATTCCTTCTCCTGGGATAATGGCGATCATTTGAAGGTTTAATAATTCAAGCATTCCTAAAAATGTAACGATGGCATGAATTCGATTGTCGCACTTTCCAAAAACATCTTCGAAGGGTGTTCTTTTTCCTGGCTTGACAACATCTAGAATGAAGTCTTGTTGCTCTTGAATGGTGTACTTATATTTTACAATGGTATGGACAACTTTATTTTGCTCAGTTTCAAATCGGTCCATTACTGATTTGAATGCATTCATTAATTTAAAGAGTGTCAAAGACTCCAATTCCATATCAACTAGCGCACTGTCAGCAATCAGCTTCAATTCTTTTTTGACATTGCCCCGAAGCATTTTATTCATTTGATTCTCTTCTTTTTCTCTAAAAGAATCAATGGTCTCTTTATATCTTTTATACTCTAATAATCTTTTAACCAACTCATCTCTAGGATCAATCTCATTGCCGGCTTCATCAATTTCTTTTCTTGGAATCAGCATTTTCGCTTTGATCCTCATTAAGGTTGCAGCTACCAAAATAAATTCACTTGCTAGATCAATATTCAAGGACTCCATTTCTCTGACATACTGCAAAAAATCATCTGTGATTTTTGCAATGGGTATATCATTGATGTCTAGTTCATCTCTCTGAATAAAAAACAAAAGAAGGTCAAATGGCCCTTCAAATTGTCTCAATTTTATCGTGTAAGTTTCTTGAATCATATTTTGAAAACGCTAATATATGCATCTTCATTAAATAGCCTATGATTAATATTAATTAATCTTATAGCTTTAGTAGTTTAGTGCGATATTATGACAAAAGGAAAGTTATATCTTATCCCATCCGACCTAGGTGAGTTCAAAAATGAATACTTGAATCAAGAGCTTGTGGAAGTAATCCATTCGCTGAGGCACTTTATTGTAGAGCAAGCAAAACCTGCACGACAATTTATTAAAAAAACAAATCCTCCTTATCAAATCCACGAACTAGACATCATGGAATTGAGTCCAAAATATCGACCTGATAATGTATCCATTTATCTTGAGCCATGTTTAGAAGGTAAGTCTATTGGACTACTATCTGATGCAGGCTGCCCCGGCATTGCAGATCCAGGTGCAGAAATTGTTTCTATTGCACATAGAAAGCAAATACAAGTCATCCCTTTGATTGGACCTTCTTCCATTTTTTTAGCCCTTATGGCCAGTGGTTTGAATGGTCAACAATTTTGTTTTCATGGATATTTAGATAGAAATGTTGGAATATTAAAAAAGCAATTAAAGACCTTAGAACAGGAAAGTCGAAAGCATCAGCAAACACAAATATTTATGGAGACTCCTTACAGGAATGATAAAATGTTTGAAGCTTTGCTTTCTTATTTAAGTGTTGACACAAAGCTGTGTTTAGCAACTGCTATCAAAACAACTGATGAACGTATCGTAACCCAACGGGTTTTAGATTGGAAAAAATCATCAAAGCCCGAACTGCATAAACTTCCAACGGTATTCCTGATTTTAGTCGATTAATCGATCAAAATATCTTGGTATAAAAAAGGCCGTCCTAATCAAGACAGCCTTTTTATTTTACCACACAAATTCGTTATTTATTTTCAAGTATTTTTATCAAACGATCAACTTGATTACTCAGCTCATCTATCTTTTGATCTTGTGCTTCTACCTTGTCGTGTAATTCTTTTACGGCACCGATTGTTAATGCAATAAGTGCATCATAGTTAATCGATTTAAATTCTTCTCCATTTTTAAATTTTGTAGTTGAAACCAAATCGGGAAGTATTGCTTCAACTTCTTGAGCTAACAAACCATATTGTAAAGATTCTGGCAAATTCAATTGTGAAAATTTTTCTGTATCAAACTTGTAAGTATTAGGATGAAGTTGGATCAAAAGATCTAAAGCATTTAATATTCGCTTTTTTTCAATTTTCAATCTTTCATCGGATAGTCCAAAGATACTTCCAGAGACTGCTAGGTCTCCATCAAAATTTAAAATATCAGTAATGGTTACAGTCGTATTACTAGGAGTTGTGCCATCCCCTGTATAAATGCCGTTTTTATTTAATACTCTTCTACAATCTAAGACATTATAAAGTCCATCACCATTACTATCTTCGCTTGGATCATTCACCCCATTTTCATTTAGATCCCAACAATTAATTCCATTCATACCTACTGGTCCATCTGGACCTTCTGGACCTTGACAATCTAAAGTAGTATACATTCCATCTCCATTAATGTCTTCAGAAAGATCATTAAATCCATCTCCATTTAAATCCCAACAATTAATTCCATCTGCACCATTTTGTGCACATATCATAGGTGAGACCGTTACTGCAGCACTTGCGCATGAAGGGTCATTTTGATCTTCTACAATAATATCAAAATCTGTGTCCGAAGCATTTGATGATAAAGTCACACTAATAGGAGATCCTGTACCGGTGGCTAGAACCGTATTCCCATTAGTTATATCTATTACTTGATAATTGCCACTGCCATTACTTGCTGAATAACTAACATCAAATATAAAATCTGCTCCAACGCAGGCATCATTAGAGATTGCCACACTTGATATCGTGCAAGTTGCGCAATTGTCAGGAGTAACTTGCACGGCTGCACCTGAGCAACTACCATCAGCTTGATCTACTACATTAATATCAAAAGCTGTAGTTGAGGTATTTCCAAGTAGTGTAACTGTGATCGGAGAAGAAGTTCCAGAAGCTAAAACTGCATTCGCGTTAGAAACATCAATCACATCATAATTACCACTGCCATTGGCAACTGTAAAACTAACTTCGAAAACAAAATCAGCACCAATACACATATCATTAGCCACTGCAACTGAAGAAATGGCACATACAGGAGTTGGACACGTTTGGGATGTATTGGGGTATGGTGTTGAAGCCGTTGCATTATCAGTTTCACCATCTAAGGCATTAGCCCCAGAATAAGTCCATTCAGAATCATCAAAAGGGAAACTTTGTGTTTGATCACTAGCAGAAGCCCATCCATCAGTATATTCCCAAGTTTGACCTGAACCATCTATATTTGGATTTCCATAACCATCTACTGCAGTGCCACTGCAATAAAGAATAAAGGCATCATCACCGTTAACGTTAACCACATTCGTTATGTAACAAGGATCAAATCCAAACCATGAATTAAATTCAGTTGTTTGAGTTGATATCCAAAAACATTCTCCTGCATTTAAACTTTCAGCAGGTAAATCAAATTCTGTTGCACCATTAGATCCTCCTCCATTTGATATGGATTCAATTCCATAAATTGATAAATCAGGTATATCAGCAGAAGCACATAGTCTTAGTCCTTTAGGTAATCCACCTGAAAGTGTTGCATCAATGACACCTTCTATATAAAGATCTCCGCATTGTCCGTTTGCATTTTCTAAAAGACAGAAAGATAAAATGAACATCATCAGACAAATTGTTCTTAATTTCATAGCGTTTGAGTTTAGAGTTAAAATAAATATTTGTGTAATCGAATACATTTCGATTTGGAAATATTTTAGGGTTATTTGTATTTCAAAATTTGATATAATAGTTAAAGTTGGACTTTCATGTGACTAAATAATTGGTATGATATATAAATATCACATATATAAGAAATTATATGATGTTGTTCTTCAATTAAAATTGAAAAGGTCTAAATTTACATACGCATACTTTCACGAGAATCTTATGCGTTAATTAGCTTTATATAAATCCATGAAGTATTTAGTTGTATTCTTATTTTGTCTGTTAGGTCCTTTGAGTGAAGCTCAGAAAGGTTGGGAAGTTGGTGGATGGGCTGGAGTCAGCTATTATTTCGGCGATCTGAATACCAGATTTGATGTAAAACATCCTGGTCCTGCCTTAGGTTTAACTGGGAGATATAA
>CALGNN010000194.1 GCA_937961455.1 uncultured Saprospiraceae bacterium | reverse complement strand
TTTGATTCCCATCATTTGCCGGCATTCCAATCACTCCTGCATTTAGCCAATATTTCTCCTCATGTATATCAATAAATGGAATTCCACTATGTCCGCAAATAATAACATCACTATCTGCTTTTGATAAAATATGTTCCTTTTTCTTCCATTCTGTGGATTTAAAAATGTACTCACTCACATTTTCCCAGCCACCATGAATTACAGTTATATTTCTATCGGAATATGTAAAATGCAATCGATCTGGAATTTTTTCTAAAAATTCTAAGTGCTTTTGACCTAGTTTATTTCGGCTGTATGGATACCATCTTTTTGAGAAAATATCGCAGCGACTGCCCTCATTAAAATTACAGCCACAATCATCTGCTTTGTTAATAAGATTTAATTCTACATTGCCTCTAATACAATGATTTCCCCATTTTTGTATTAATTCTAAACACGCTACAGGCTGTGCACAATAGGCGATTATATCTCCTGTGCAAATAACATTGTTAGGGTTGATATTATGTAAATCAGCTGCACTTTTCATAGCAACTAAAGCTTGGTAATTGGAATAGACTCCTCCAAAAATTAATAATTTGCCCGATAATTTTCCTAAGCTTTTACTTTGCATATATTTTTTTAATCAACTAGTTTTTTAATTCCAATTGGGACGAGGTATAAAATAAAACATAATACTATTCCAATGATATTGTAAGCAAGCAAATTATTATAAGGCCCTTCAAAAGGACTATATGGAATATTGATTTCGAATAAGAATAATATACCCAATAGTATACCTGCCAGCACAGATAAATGGAATGAAATTTTAGGCGCTTTAATAAACCACAAGGCAAAAATAGGAGTGAGGCCAATTACCATGGTACCACTTATTGTAGTTGCTGATAATATGTCTGGACTAAGAAAAATGGGAATGGTCCCGATAAGACAAGCCAATACGATCATCCTTCGCCCATTTAGAATATTGATCGGTTTTATAATTTTTAAATCTATTACAGTCATTTTAGAAAATGAATTAAATGCACTGTCCAATGTAGAAGCTGCTGAAGTGACCATGATGAAATTAACTAAGAGCATCATTACCGTTCCAAACATTTTACTTACTTCTACTGCTGCCTGTCCTGTGCTTCCGTTAAAACTCCCATAGATTCCAATAAATGAGAATAAAACAATACTAATACTTCCTATGACACTTGCTAGGAAAAAGCTTTTAAGCGTCTTTTTTGGGCTTGCGATAAAAGCTCTATCAGTCATAACTGGATCATGGAAAGGATAACTAAATACTTGTATTAGTGCCACAAATAATAAATTTATTCCTCCAGTCGAAGTCCATTCTCCTGATCCTATAAATTTATGTAATTGCATATTTTCTTTAGGTAGAATTATTGCAAGGATGCTAATAAGTAAAACTGCAAATAAAATCATTTGAATGGCATCAGTAAGTAGGCTAGACCTTAGACCGCCTTTTATGGTGTATGCCAAAGTAAGCAAGGTAAATACAATTATGGCTATAAAATAGGAGCCGCTATTTATTGCTCCGAAGTACGAGCCTATCACCATGGTATTTGACCAAACCTCATTTAACAGTCTAAATGAAATGAGAATAGAAAACAACAGGATAGCAGATTTACCAAATTTATTTTCTAAAAAATCATGGATAGAGTTCCATCCTCCCTTTACCCGCATAAAGTAAATCGTAATACCTGCAACGAGAAAAGAAAGGTAGTATGCGGCGTAAGCTACGCCTCCAACGATGCCATAGCTTTGACCTAAATTAGCTGCATTGGTGATTGATTTTGCAAATATCCAACTGATGACCAAACTGCTTGTCAACATCCAGAAGCCGGGTTCTTTTCCTAGGCGAGACCCTTTGAAAAAGTCCTTTTGGGTTTTAGCAAAAGGAGTAATTACATACAATGCTATTGATGAAACAACAATTAGTATCCATTGCCAGATGTAAACTTGTTGATCCATCTTTTTAATTTACATCCCACCAGACTTTGTGGTTTACGCTATTTGAATTTGTTGTTTCCGAAGCTTGTTGAAAGTTGATCGTATTTAAAGCTTCTTCATCTGCGGGATAAGGCATACGCACAGGAATAAGGCCATTATTTAAACTGGCAGAAATGTCTTTTAAAACAGGAAAGCCTGTGCGCCGAAATTCAACCCAGCCTTCATAGCCATTCATCATATTTGCAATCCACTTTTGTGTTATAATTTTTTCTATTTGGCTGATAAAGTCTCCATTATAAACAGCATTCCCTTCTGTTAAATAATTAGCTGGCATTTCTGTGTTCCAATATTCAAAAGCCTGTGTAACTGCTTTTTCATAATGACTTTTAGGATTGCTAAATATAAATCCTTTCAATGCGGCTTCTGCCCATAAAAATTCTGTTTCCCACGCTGTCATAAAATTAGCTTGCAATGCTCCGGTCTGTTCTCTAAATAGGGTTCCAGCTAATGAGTACTCCGAAATTGAAATTGAAATCTCTGAAGCATTGGGTCCATTCAATAGTCCTTCGTAAGTATTTGGAAAAGCTGAAGGAGGTCTGAAATAGGTATTTAATCTTGGGTCGTTTAGTTGCTTGAGAATTTCTTCCATCGTTTCTGATAAAACAAATAAATTAAAATCACCAATTCTAGCAGTTGCCATCCTAAAGTTATTAGGTGCCGCATTCGTAAAATTAAAACTTGCGTTTTGTTCATTTTCGGTAATATCATATCTATTCGAAAACAAGTCGAATATTCTTAAAGTGACATCTTCTGCATCGCTGATACGGATTAGGTATTTTAATTTTAATGAGTTTGCAAAACGCTTCCAAGATTGGAGATCTCCCTGATAAAATAAATCTCCCTCAAGAGGAAAACTACCTTGGTAATTATCTATAGCCACAATAGCTTGGTCCAATTGATCAAGAATCCCACCTTCATTCAAGTAAATTTGACTTTGTAAATCATATGAGGGATTGAGAATTCCCTCTTTAGCTTTTAAAGCCTCACTATAAGGCACGTCTCCAAAAAGATCTGTCAGTACGGCAGTAAAGTATGCCTTCATAATTCTCGCAGGACCTTCATAAACCTTATCTGCATCGTTGATAAGGGATTTGTCTAATATGATTTGATTGTCTCTCAGATTTTGATAAATCACAGGCCATGGGTTGCCACCAAACTGAGGTTCTGATAAGCTGTGCCTATCAAATAAATTAAAGTCCACCATGGTAAAATATTGCCCAAGTAGATTGCCTGCTACGAATCCTTCATAAGACATCTCTTCTCCAAAGTCATAAATAACCTGTCTCAGTAAAAAAGAACTTTCAACATCATTTGGGGCATTTGGATTGGTATTTATTTTATCAAAGTCTTTCGTGCAATTATAGTTGATGAGTATAAAGGCAGTAAAGAGTATGGTATAGCTTATTTTTTTCATGGCTCTTACAATTTTAGGTTTAGTGAGATTCCAATACTTCGTGCACTGGGATAAGACATGTCTTCAACTCCATTAACAAAAGTATTGCCTTGTACCGCTAATTGCTCTGGATCAAAATGAGGAATAGAAGAAAGGACTAATAGATTTCTTCCAATGATTGAAACACTTAGACCTTCCGCCTTTTGGAGGAAGCTTTTAGATAAAGCAGATTTTGAAAAATTATAAGTCAATTGAAATTCTCTCAATTTCAAATAAGAAGCATCATGTAAGTTGTTTTCTTCATGATTTCGATCATAAAATTGTCTATAATAGGTTTCTGGATTTATGGCAATGTTATTGGTTTCATAGACAGGGTTATCTGGCGTTCCTGTATTTATCACACCCTCAAATATCAGCCCTTCTTCGGGTCTAAATTCTGTCTCGGCAAGCTGCCCTGCTACACCTGCAAGCGCTTGCGTTCGGCTGACTATAGAACCGCCTTGTCTCCAGTCAATATTGAAGTTGAGTGATAAATTTTTATAGCTTAATGAATTATTGATTCCTAAAATAAAGTTTGGATTATAGTTGCCCAGTTTTTTCAAACTGTTGTCAACGATCAATTTTCCATCTTCTGCAATGATGAAATCTCCATTTTCATTTTTTGCATAGCCGGTTCCCCAAATATCTCCAATCTGACCTCCTTCCTCCACGATAAACCATACAGTTTGATTGGGGTTATCATAAACTCTTGAATAGGCAAGGGTTAATGCGCCAGTTTGATTCGGAAGTTCTTCTACAATACTTTTATGGGTAGAAAAATTGAATTGACTATTCCATCTGAGTCTTTTTGTTCTCAGGGCCTGAACACCAAGTATCAATTCTAAGCCTTTGCTATTAATTATACCTCCATTTATAATTTGCTGATTAAAGCCTGTGGATGCTGCAATGGGAAGTGAGAGAATCTGATTTTTATTTTTTGCAGTATAATAACTTAGGTCAAGATGAATGCGATCTTCTAGTAATCTAAGGTCGGCCCCAAATTCAAGAGCTGTTGAAGTTTCGGGTAATAAATTGTTATTAGGAATAAAATTTTGCTCAGAAAAAGTAGGTAGTCCTCCAACAGGCGTTTGCGAACTAAAGACACCAAGTGTTTGATATGGATCTGTATCGTTGGCCACTTGTGCCCAACTTGCTCTCAGTTTTGCAAAAGAAATAATTTCAGGAAGCGCAATGAGTTTTGATAAAATAAAACTTGAAGAAACAGAGGGGTAGAAGAAGCTGGTTTTAGCTGTAGCATTTGGTACAGCAAATGCACTTGACCAATCATTTCTGCCAGTTATATCAAGATGGAAAAAATCTTTATAATGATATTTAATGAGTGCATAAACACTATTAATTCTCTTTTGGTAATTGAATTGAAAAATTTCTAATGGTGCAGAAGCATTTCCTAAACTAAAAATGCCCGGCTGGGCTAAACCAATGGCTTGAGTTTGAAGAGTGCCTCCTTCTTGATGTAAACGATTTGCTCCAGCCGAAATATCAAAAGACCCATTAGCCAATGGAAGTTTATAGTTTAAAAGAAGGTCAGTATTTTGCTCCCTGTATGAAACAATATGTTCTGCATAAGCTCCATTTTTAAATCTATTACTACTGTATGCTCTTCGAAAGCTTCTGGCTTCAGCAAGATTATCTAGACCTGTTCTTAGCATCAAGGATAGCCTTTCGGTAAAATCATAGGACGCTTGTATTTTTCCAATAATTCTATTTCGATTAAAGGCATTTTTATTTTCATGTAAAATGAAATAAGGGTTATCAAAAAAAGTATAGTTAAATGAATATTGTTGAAGGTCCTCTAGACCAGGCTGCCAATAATTTTGTAAAGTGGATAAATTGCTCTGTCTTCCCAGCCAAGCGACAAGACTGTAATTAATATTTTCGGATCCATAACCACTAGCAGGTCTGTTGTCAGAGTTTGTATTTATAAAATTAAGTGTACTTTGAATTTTAAGTTTCTCAGTAGGTGCAAAACTGAATCTACCTGAAATATTATTCCTGTTTAAATTAACGCCTGGAATAAAAGAAGCACTTTTTAAATTGGAGAAGGAAAATCTTGAGCTGGCTTTTTTTGAAGCATTATTAATGGCAAAGCTATTGATTAAAGTATTTCCTGATTGATAAAAGTTTTTTAAGTTATCTGGTTGTGAAATGAACGCTGTTGGAGTAATACTCGCACCACCATGAACTGCCACATCGCCTCCTCTTACTAAGGTGCCATCGGAGAGTGTCACAGGACTATCAAATTGAGGAATTAGCAAACCAATATCTAATTGCGGCCCATAACTATAAGTGATGTTGTCATTTATTCCACCACCTAGTCCGTCAACAAATTCGAATTGGCCTGAGTTACCTTGACCGTAAGTGTTTTGAAATTCTGGAAGTTTAAAGGCTTTATCTATGAAAAATGAACTAGCGTATTCTATGCCTATTCCTCTTTGTTTCGATCCATCTTTTGTTTCAATTACAATTACCCCATTTGAAGCTCGGCTGCCATACAAAGCTGCCGCGCTTGGACCTTTTAACACAGTTATGGAAGCCACATCGTCTGGATTGATATCCATAGCGCCATTCCCAAAATCTACTTCTTGAAAGCCTGCGGCTTGTTCATTAGTAACATTCATGGTTGTGGCATTACTTATGGGAATTCCGTCGATCACGAATAAGGGATTATTATTCGTGAAAGAGTTTTCTCCTCTGATGGTAATTTTCGAAGTTGAGCCAACACCAGTTGCTCCTTGGTTAATGCTTACTCCAGCTAATTTACCTCCAAGATTGTCAATGAAGTTTACCGCTTTAACTTCTGCGATGTCACTTCCTTCTAACTTTTGAATGGCATAACCTAAATCTTTGGTACTTCTTTCCAAGCCTAAAGCAGTTATCACAACCTCATTTAAGGCAAGCGAAGTTTTACTTAAGTTTATTTCGTAATAGTTCAGTTCTGAGACTTCAAATTCATATGGGCTGTATCCTAAAAAATTGATGACGATTTGATCTCCAATATTTGCTTCTAAACTAAAGCGGCCTTCCTGATCTGTAATGCTTCCTTTGGTTTGACTTGAATTCCAAATGGTTGCTGCTATTACAAGCTCTTCATCAGACAGTATCTTTCCTGTAATAATATTTTCTTGAGAGAAAAGCGACTGCGCAAAGGATAGCCATACTAGTGTAATTAGAATAAAATTTTTCATAAATAAATAAAAACTTAAGAGCATTCATATGAATGCATAATTCAATAAAACTTTTAGCGGAGTTTATTTAAATATGAATTATTGGTGGTCCTCTCTTAGAATGAGTTTGAGAAGTAGCAGAAAAAATTAATGGAATTGTATAGGCATAATTGGCACAAATGCTTACTAATTGTTTCAACAATGTAGCTAATCTAGAATAAGTGCTTTGTATAAAGTGATTTAGATTTTTTAATGTATCAATATCAGATTTAGTCTCTAAGCTTTGCGTTTTGGAAAACGCAGATAAATAGACTTCAAGGGCTTTTCCTAATTGCTCAGTACACCATGGAAGGGATTCAAAACTTTTAGCATCCCATTGCTTTTTTGAAAGACTAAACAAATAAGTTCCACCGTCTTTGGTAAGGCCTAAGGTATGATTACCTTTCAAAATATTATTATGGGCTGCAATAATATCTGATTGTTTAATGTCAGGACAGTCATTACCAATAACAATTACATGATCATAGTCTTCCTTAAAAAAATGACTTACAGCATTAGAAATATTGCTACCAAATCCTTTGACTATTTGTGACGTGCCAGAGGATATTTGGTAGGGAATTTTTGTGTCCTTTATGATATCAAGCGTATGATGATAGAGCTTCAGGGCAATCTTCAAATTACTCTTTGAGCGATTGGTCCAATTCTTTCGAATTGCCTCTTCATCAGGGCTTTGACTGAAATACAATATACCTACTTTGTCATTCATGCTGATTGCAATTTACAAGAATGTACGTTGATTAGCAGTAAAACAGATTTATTGTACCACTTTCGTTGTTGAAATGGTCTCTTAAAGGACAAAATTTTTGTAGTGGAACGAGTAGACTATAAAAAATCTACCTTACCCGTATCTAAATTGTAATATGCGGGTGCTATAGTTACCTCACCTCTTGATACAAAATCGCTAATGATACTTGATCTAGTGACTAACTCTTTAGCTGTTAATTCTGCATTTTTCTTTACTACATCACTTATGTCTGCTCCATCTCCACTTGCAGCAATAGCTGGTCCAATATGAGATAGTAAGTGATTTAGATTATATCCATTATCACCACCTGCAACAGCAGCTGTAACTGCTCCGCAACTTTGATGACCTAAGACTACAATTAATTTTGATCCACAATGTGCTACAGCATATTCAATACTTGCCATAGAAGAGCTATTAGCAATATTTCCTGCAACTCTCACAACGAATATTTCTCCTAATCCTGTATCGAAGGCCAATTCTGGAACAACTCTACTATCTGCACAACTTAATATAATTGCATAAGGTTCTTGTCCACCTGTAAGTGCTCCTCTTCTTGCGCTATCTTGTAATTTGCCATCTAATTTGTCTTCAACAAATCTTGCATTTCCTTCTTTTAGTCTTTGTAAACTGTCTTGTGAATTCATTATTTAAACCTATTTAGTCTATTAAAATTAAGAACATTAAATTAATGAGAAAGTTTTAAGGGAAGGGTATAAATGCGATCTTTTAATCTATTTTTTTCTGTTTGATTTCTTCCCAAGTTTTATATAAACTTTCTTGAGAGGGGCGATTTTCAGGAATTTCAGTTAAGGCAACAGTTTGTTTTAAGTATTGATGACAATCTGCTGGTAATTTTTGGTACAAGGAAGTTCCTTTAGTTTTCCATTCAAGCATTTCGTCTGATACTTCTTTAATCCATTTCGCTGGATTTCCAGCCATTAAGCTTCTTCGTTTAATTTGACTTTTGGCTTTGATAAAACTCAAAGCTCCGATGATGCATTCTTCTTCAATTACTACCTCGTCCATGATTACAGTATTCATTCCAATCAATACATTTTTACCAATATGCGCACCATGGATGATAGCACCATGGCCGATGTGTGCACCCTCTTCTAATTTTACGATTACACCTGGAAACATATGAATGGTGCAATTTTCTTGGACATTACAACCGTCTGCTATTTCTATACCTCCCCAATCACCCCTTATGGCAGCACCGGGTCCTATGTAACAATCCTTTCCGATTATAACATTACCGGTAACAGCTGCCTGCGGATGAACAAAAGAACTTGGATGAACTACAGGAACGAAACCTTTAAAGGCATAAATCATATTAATCCGAATTGTTGGAAGTGATGTGTTAAATGCTTTCTTGAAATTAAATCCCAGTGAAATTTATCTAAATGTCCAAATATAGGATGTGGTGTTTTGACTCCAATATTTTCTTTAAAGAAGCTTTGATAGTTTTCATACGAATTAATTAAATCTGACTTGGCTTCTGTTAAATTGGAAAATCTTAAATCGTCAACAACGCCTTTTTTCATATAGGGGCTTTCGAAATTTTTGGGTAGCGCCCGGTGATTCCAAAGACTTTCTTGATAGCGTTCTATTTTATCTTCGGGTGTAATAATTTCCACTTCATGTTTTCCTACTGCGATTTCAAAGAAATAGGAAAGATGTTCAATCATATGTTGTGCTTGCATGATGCCCCAAGCAGCTTTAGTGTCTTCTGTTAGTTTGGCTATGTGCTTATTAATTTCTTCCACATCCATTTTCACAAATGGATTTATTTTTTCAACGAGTGTCAAGATGGTAGCTGTTGCAACTAATTCATCTTGTTGATCAAAAATTTCAGAATACCATTTCACCACTCCAGAAGGAAATTGTTTTCCTCTGGTATCTCTATCAACTCTTTCTTTACATGTCAGACGAACGTAGATGGTATCATTGTGATAGATGGGTTTCAAAAATCGACACTCATCAAGTCCATAGTTTGCCCCGACAGGACCTTTAGCTGGATTGACAAAGAGTCCGGCTGCTGCTGACAAGAGGAAGTACCCATGCGCAGCCCTCTTTTCAAAAATGCTGCCTTCCAAAGATGTAATATCTGTGTGAGCATAAAAAACATCCCAACTTAAATTGGCGAAATTTTGAATGTCACTATCCGTGATGGTCCTCTTGTGTGTTGTCAATGACATGCCTGGTCGAATCTCTTCAAAGTGGTATTTAAAGGGATGTTTCTCAGCTTGAGTGACTTTGGCATTGGGTTGATAAATTCCTGTTATGGCAGATATGGTAGTGGGGCTTCCTTGAATAGCGCATCTTTGGAGATAGTGTTTTATTCCTCTGATGCCCCCCATTTCTTCTCCTCCTCCAGCTCGCCCTGGTCCACCATGAACGAGGTAGGGTAGTGGTGATCCATGGCCTGTACTGTACTTTGCCATTTCTCTATTGATGACTAAAATTCTGCCATGATGACTTGCAGCTCCAAGAACAAATTCTCTAGCCAAGGTATCATCATAACTTACATACGAACAAACCAGTGAACCCTTTCCCATTTGGCTCAGCTCAATAGCTTCTTCCATGTTTTTATAGGGCATGATGGTACTCACAGGACCAAAGGCTTCAATCTCATGAACGGCTAAATTCTTATAAGGATTACTTTCTCTGAGAATAACGGGACTCATAAAAGCACCTTTCTCATAATCTGCATCGACTAGATCTATTCTATCGAGACTACCGTAAATGATCTCAGCAGTTTCTGCCAATTTTTTAACTTGATTTTTCACCTCTGCTAACTGATCCAAACTTGCTAGAGAACCCATGCGCACTCCCTCGGATGTTGGGTTGCCAATGACTACTTTTGAAAGTGCTTTTGCTAAAGCGATCTCCACATCTGAAACTAATTTTTCAGGAACAATGATTCTTCTAATTGCGGTACATTTTTGCCCACACTTAGTTGTGACTTCGTTTCTCACCTCTTTTATGAATAAGTCAAATTCCTCCGTGCCAGGCACAGCATCTTCTCCAAGTATGCATGCATTTAAGCTATCAGCTTCCATGGTAAATGGGACAGCTTCTTGAATGATTCTGTTATGAGATTTTAGCTTCATCCCCGTTGAAGCAGATCCTGTGAAGGTTACGACATCTTGAGATTCTACGGTATCTAAAATACTTCTGGCAGATCCACAAATGAGTTGAAGTGCACCTTCTGGTAATATGCCTGATGCAATAATTTCTCTAACAACTGCTTCTGTTACGTAAGAAGTTGAACTTGCTGGTTTTACGACTGCTGCAACACCGGCCATCCAATTGACTGCACATTTTTCTAGCATGCCCCAAACAGGGAAATTAAAAGCATTAATATGTATGGCAACTCCTTTTTTAGGAACCATAATATGATGTCCCATGAAACTTTTTCCTCTTGATAAATCAATGCCATCTCCGTCCACATGAAAACTTTGATTGGGGAAGTTTTTTCTTAAGGAGGCGTTTGCAAAGAGGTTGCCAAAACCACCTTCAATATCAATCCAACTATCTTTTCTAGTGGCTCCTGTTTGATAACTAATGGGATAGAACTGTTCTTTCTTTTTAGTTAAGAAAAGGGCTAATTTTTTTAGCATGAGACCTCGCTCTTGGAAAGTCATTTTTGCAAGAGCAGGACTCCCGGTAGATCTACCATAGGCTAGTATGTCTCCAAAGTCTAATCCGTCGGTAGAACAATGTGCGATGACATCTCCTGTGACTGCGTTGAATAATGGGCTACCTTCTCCAGCTCCGTTTTGCCAAGAGCCTAATATATAGTTTCCTAATTTTTCCATATGAATATTTTATGAAAGAACTTCTTTTTCCATTCTAAAAACAGTACCTCTAAATAAATAATATGCGATACCTTCTTCATTGTAAAGATTTACATCAAAAGTGGCTAATCGGTTTCCAACTTTAATTGCCTTTGCTTCTGCATATAAAACTTCATCTATTTTAGCGGACTTATTGTAACTCATTTTGCCTTCTATAGAAACTGCCACTCGGCCATAAGAATTTGAAGCAAATGCAAAAGCGGAATCAGCAAATGCAAAAGCAATGCCTCCATGAAGAATCCCGTAGCCATTAAGCATGTCTTTTTTAACTTTCATGCTCAGTTTGCAATAACCTTCATCTAATTCAATTGCTTGTATTCCCATCCATTGGCTGCAATGATCTTGTTCCATCATCTTATCAAAAACCTGCTTGGCTAGTTGTTGCTTATCTGTCATGATGATTTATACTTTAAATGTCTTGGAATCCCTAGCCATCGTTCTGAGAAGTGGACTACATCTGTATCGATCTTCATGATAAATGTCATAGAGTGCGTCCATTTGTTTAACACAATTTTCTATGCCTTTTTCATTAGCCCAAGCTAATAATCCCTTAGGATAATTTACTCCTGTAGTCATGGCTGTTTCAATATCTTGCTCATTTGCAATTCCTGTAAATAAAGTATCAACGGCTTCATTGATCAACATGATTACAATACGGTCAGCTATGGTGTTTTGTAAGTCTAGGTTATTTTTAGCTTCAGGAATTGTAGCTCCTTCCGCGTAGTCGTAAAAACCCTTTCCAGATTTTCTTCCTAAGTATCCTGCTTCTGACAATCTCTTTTGTGTAAATGAGGGTTTGTATCTTGGGTCAAAGTAAAAGGCTTTAAAAACAGTTTCTGTGACCGCATAGTTGACATCATTTCCAATGTAGTCCATCAGTGCAAATGGTCCCATTCTGAATCCAGCAATATTTTTCATGGCTTCGTCAATGGTAGCAAAGTCCGCCATTCCTTCTTCATAGATTCTCAATGCTTCGGCGTAAAAAGGCCTGGCTACTTTATTAACAATAAAGCCAGGAGTATCTTTCGCCAGAACGGTTGTCTTTTTAAAATCTGCCATTATTTTTTCACAGCTATCGATCCACTTTTGATCAGTCTGAATGGCAGGAATAATTTCAACCAATTTCATTAAAGGAGCTGGATTAAAAAAATGCAGCCCAATAAATCTATTGGGTATTTTGCATGCTGCAGCTAAAGAAGTAATTGATAGGGAAGAGGTATTGCTAGCTAAAATGCAATCGTCGCTTACTACGTTTTCAATGGCTTGGAATACTTTTTTCTTAATGGCTTCGTCTTCTATGATGGCTTCAATGATCAGTTCAGCATCAGCTAAATCTTGTAAGTCTGATCCAAAAGAAATATTTGATAGGATTCCGTTTTTTTGAGCTTCATCTATTCGATTTTTTTCGATCAGCCTGTTTAATATTTTTAAAAGACTTGATTTGCTTTTAATTAAAGCTTCAGGATTATTGTCATAAATACAAACTTTATAATTGGCTGTTGCTGCTACTTGTGCAATGCCTGTGCCCATGGTTCCACTCCCTATGATACCTATCTTCATTATTTACCTTTAAAATTGGGTTTTCTCTTTTCAACAAAAGCTTGGATGCCTTCTTGGTAATCGAAAGTGGATGAAGCTTTTATTTGATATTCTGCCTCAAGGGCTAATTGTGTTTCTAGATCGTTTGTCAATCCTTTGTTATAAAGTTCTTTAGTATAGGCAAGCCCTTTTGTGGGCATTTTGGAAAGCTTGGTAGCAATAGCCATGCTTTGTTCTTGGAAGCTATCATCGGGCAAACATTTGAAAATCATACCCATAGTTTCAGCTTCATTAGCAGATACTTTTTCCCCTAACATGGCAAGTGCCTTCGCCCGTTGAAAACCTACCAACCTAGGTAAGCTATGTGTGCCACCACTATCAGGAATCAATCCGATCTTACTGAACGCTTGAATAAAACTTGCTGATTCTGTGGCTAAGACAATGTCACATGCAAGTGCGATATTCGCTCCGGCGCCAGCAGCAACGCCATTCACTGCGGCAATGACAGGCTTAGGGATGTTATTGATAGCTAGAACGATTGGATTATAATGTTCTGTGACGATTCTTTCAAGCCCAACAGAATTATTTGGATCTAATAAGTCTTTAATATCTTGTCCAGCGGAAAAAGCTTTTCCATTTGCTGTAATATAAATTGCTCTGATCTCTTCATCATTTTCACATTTTTTCAATGCATCTTGAAAGGCCAAAGCCATTTCTCTAGTAAAGCTGTTATAAGCTTCTGGGCGATTAAATGTGATTTTACCGACATGTTCTATTTTCTCGAAAAGAATGGTTTCGCTCATTATTTTAAACATTTAAAGTAATCGAATGGCTCAAGGCAATCTTCACATTGGAATAATGCCTTACAAGCAGTTGATCCAAATTGTGAGATCATTTTAGTATTCTTAGATTGACATCGTGTGCATTGAACAACTTTTGCTCCATCTAATAAAGCATTTTTATCTAAAGATTCAGAAAGCGGGGCAGCAATGCCATAAGCTTCTAATTTCTTTTTTCCTTCTTGGCTAAGCCAATCGGTCGTCCATGCAGGGCTTAATATTAATTCTATTTCAGCTTTATAGTTATGAGTTTGTAAAGCCAAAACGATATCTGTCGCTATGGTATCCATTGCTGGACATCCTGAATAAGTTGGGGTAATCTTAATTTTTACATGCTTTCCATCTTGTTCGACCGCTCTTACAATCCCCAAGTCTAAAATGGAAAGTACAGGAATCTCAGGGTCACATACTGACTGGAGAATTTCTCTTAGTTCTTTTGATTCGATATGTAATTGTTGAGTTACCATGTCATGTTAGGGTAGGCTCTTTGCATGTACTGAAATTCGGCGAGCAAATAGCCCATATGTTCAGTATGAATTCCTTCTTTGCCTTGGCAAATTCTTGCGGGTGTATCTGGTTTTACAATTTTTGCAGCTTGTAAAATTCCTTCAAGAGTCTCATTAAAATCAATTTCAAGTTTTTCAAGATCCGCTCCGATACCTTTTTCTAACATTTCAATTTCTAGGGTTGTTGCAATAAAGCATTCTGCAACGTAAGGGTATAATTCGTTGAAAGCAGCCTGTGTTTTTTCATGACTGATGGATGTGCCGTCACCGAGTCGTTTCATCCATTCACTTGAAAATCTTAAATGATATTTTGCTTCTTTTATTGATTTATGTGCAATGGCTGAAAGGGTTTCATCTTTACTAGTAAGCAATTGTTCCACTAGGTGATAGTGATAATTGTCAAATAAAAATTGTCTGACAATGATATGTGCAAAGTCCTTATTGGTTTGTTCAGTTAGAATGAGATTATAGTATTGTCTTTCTGTTCTGAGGAAGGCAAAATCATCTTCTGTTTTTTCGCCTCCAGATAATTTTGCTGCATATTGAAAGTAGGATCTTACTTCACCAAATAAATCCAAGCTGATGTTGGTAAGCGCTATATCTGTCTCAAGGGTGGGTCCATGACCACAACATTCAGATAAACGATGGGCGAGTATCATGGAAGTATCAGCTAGTTGAAGCACATATTTTTCTAGTGAGGCGTTCATTTTAAATGTGTTTTAATTCAATAGGTAATTCATAAAATGTGGGATGCCTATAGGCTTTGTCTTTCGCAGGTTCGAAAAGCTCTCCTTGATTTTCAGGATTTGAAGCATGGATTTCTTTAGAAGGAACCACCCAGATACTTACACCTTCTTGTCTACGCGTATACACATCTCTGGCATTTTCTAGTGCCATAGTAGGATCAGCTGCATGCAGGCTACCTACATGTCGATGTTCTAGTCCATTTTTACTTCTTATGAAGACTTCGTATAATGGCCATTCTCTTTCTTTATTCATATGCTTGATTGATAGGTTTTTTTATTACAAATGGTTTAGTGAATTATTCGGTATAAGGTCTAGGGCATGAGGTATAGGGTTTTTCATTATATGAAACTACTTCTTGCTTTGATCAAACGATGCAACATTTTTGAAATAGAATTACATTTTTCTATTAATGTGTCTACTTGATTATTTTCAATGTATGAGATTTCTTTGCAAATGATTAATTGAGTTTCTAATTCTGCACACGATCCTTTTGCTATATAAAAGTGATGTATTCCATGTTTAACAGATTTCAATTCGTCCCCTTCAGCAATATTAGAAGCTATTGATATTGCACTACCTCTAATTTGGTCTTTCATTCTATAATCTTTTTTAAGTTCTTCACTTTGATTTACAATTTTATAAATGTCAACAGCAAGCGATTTTGATTGTTGCCAAACGCGTAATTCTCTGAAATTTCCCATTAGTAGTTATGTTTAGTTTTTGTTTTTTTCCTTAAACCTTAAACCTTAAACCTTAAACCTTAAACCTTAAACCTTAAACCTTAAACCTTAAACCTTAAACCTTAAACCCAAATTCAAAGTCATCCAACCTCTTTCATATCAACTTCCTTCCGTTGAATTTGTTTGTCCGCATAAGCTACAGCAGCATCTCTAACCCAAGCACCTTCATTCCAAGCGTCTACTCTAGCTGCAAGTCTTTCTTTATTACAAGGTCCATTGCCTTTTACTACTTGCCAAAATTCATCCCAATCTATTTCTCCAAAATCATAGTGTCCTCTCTCTTCATTCCATTTTAGTTCAGGATCTGGAATGGTGATGCCAAGAAAATCAGCTTGTGGGGCAGTAATATCAATAAACTGCTGACGTAATTCGTCATTGGTTTTTCTTTTGATTTTCCATTTTACTGATTGTTCTGTATTGGGAGAATCCGCATCTCTTGGTCCAAACATCATTAGGGATGGCCACCAAAATCTATTTAAAGCATCTTGTGCCATTGCTTTTTGTTCTGCTGTTCCATTGCAGAGTGTAAGC
>CALGNN010000193.1 GCA_937961455.1 uncultured Saprospiraceae bacterium | reverse complement strand
CACGGGATAAATTTAAAGTTGACAAAGTCTGGAGGCATTACACCATGTTATAGAATCTTAAAAGAAGCAAGGAAAGACAAAAAAATGATCATGTTTGGCTGTATGACAGAAAGTAGCATAAGCATTGCTGCTGCAGCCAGTGTGCTTCCTTGGGTGGATTTTGCAGATCTTGATGGTACGCTATTAATTAAAAATGATCTTGCTACTGGATTGAATATCGAGGATGCTAAAGTTCTAATCAGCGATCAAGACGGACTTGGGATTAATTTAATTAATGGCTAAATTAATTAAGAGCATTATAAATAGCTTCATGCATTCTAGGTCGAATGTTCATTGTATATAATTTTCTATTGAGCCTTGTTGGTAATACACGATTAGAAAAGAAAATGTAAATAAGATCATTTTCTGGGTCTGCCCACACAAAAGTTCCAGTATATCCTGAATGACCAAAACTGCTAGGACTTGCAGATTTTGCTACGCTTGATTTTTCTTCATCATATTCGATAAGTGGTTTATCAAAACCTAAACCTCTTTTATTGTCCTCATGACAAAAATGGCAACGTGTATATTCGTGTACGATACCCTTTTCAATTATTTGCTGTCCGCCATAATTCCCATCTTGTAAAAACATTTGCATGAGTTTAGCAAGATCCTCCGCATTAGAAAATAAACCTGCATTTCCAGAAACACCATTCATCATGGCTGATCCTTCATCATGAACATCCCCATGTATCTGAACCATTCTGAAGAAAGTGTCCTTTTCTGTAGGAATGATTTTATGCATTGAATGATGAAGTCTGGCATTAAAAGAAAAACTTTGGGCTCCTAATGGTTGATATATTTCATTTGATAAAAATTCATTAAATACTGTAGCTGATTGATTTTTGACAAGCTCAGGTATTAAATAAAAAACCAATCCTGAGTAGAGATAGTCTTTTGTATCTCTCAATGGACTTGCAGCGATTGCTGCATATATTTCAGCTTTATAGTCTTTATGCAAAAATAAATCTTCTGTTACTTGAATGGGAAAATTTTCATTTTTTGAAGCTTGAAAAGTATTTTTTTGCCACCTACCATTTTCATCTAAGGTGCTTCTCCAATATGGAATCCAAGCTTGCAATTTGGCCTGATGCGTTAGGATATCAGTAAAAATTAAAGAACCCTTATTGCTCTTATTAAAGTAAGGAAGATACTTGCCTAGACTATCCTGATGACTAAAAGTATTTTGACTTTCTAGTTTCATTAAAGAAGTAGTAGCCGCTGCTATTTTAGTGATTGAAGCTAAATCATAAATGTCATCAGTTTTAACAGGTCGAATTTTTTGATAATCATGATATCCAAACGATTTTAAATAAACCACTTTGCCTCCTTTTGCAACCAAGACTGTTGCTCCAGGATATGCAGCAGCATGCAGCCCTTCTTGGGAAATTTGAGAAATACTATCCGCTAATAAAGTAGCTTTAAAACCAGCTAATTCGGCTGGCATATATGAAAGACGACCTGTAGATTTTAATTGATCAAATGATAAAGCTCCGAAAGCAATTTGTATTCCTTGATCAAAGCTAAGTGGATCTAATTTTTTGAGTTGTATGTGTCCAATGGTAGATAAGAAAGACCGCTCATCATTGATTAAAATAATTTTATTGGATGTGGATAAATATTCCAATAAGTTCATTTCCTTTTTGGAAAAAGAAGAACCGATTAGAATGATATTTTTTTGAGAAAATGAATTGTGAAGCATTCCTATTTCTTGAATATTCACATAGCGCTTACAAAGTTTGTTGACGAGTTTTGAGGAAAGGGATGATCGATTAATAAAAATAAATTCTTCTGTATGTAATTTTCCAATAGGTAAAATTGAAGAGCCGTTTTTTATTCGAATAGACTTTAGATTTTTATTAAAGTCGAAACCAGAAACTTCCATCGAAGGATATTGACTAAAGCCTGTAAGAGATGCCAAGAGTATGGCAACAAAAATGTAAATTCGAATGGCAAAAAATTTATTCATCAATAATAATTTCTGTAATACGGATTGTAAATATGCTGAAATATCTTAAGCTGTTTTTTATTTCCCTTTTATTTTTTTCTTGTTCTAGCACCAAGCACTTAGTTAAGGAAGAAGAACAAAATCTAACGAGCTTAATAAAATCAAATGAAACTTTTATTCAACATTTTACAGGCTTTGTACTTTCTGATTTGCAAACGGGTCAAGAGTTATTTAATCAACATGGTGATAAATATTTTACACCAGCTTCGAATACTAAAATATTTACGCTCTATGCTAGCTTAAAAAATATACCAACAGACTCCATTCCTAGTTTTGACTATACCATTAAAAACGATAGTGTTTTTATTAAACCTTACGGTGACCCTTCTTTATTGCATGATGCTTTTAGTAAAAATACTTCTCAACGCTTGAAGCATTTATTTGGTCAAAGAAAAGTCATAATTAATCGAGCGGTTTATAAAGATCAGAAGTACGGATCAGGATGGGCTTGGGATGACTATTTATATAGCTATCAAGTCGAAAAATCTTTAATGCCTTTATTTGCCAATAGGGTTCATATTTCACATTCAGATAGCGAGACTATTGTAAGGCCTAATTATTTTACCAATGATGTTTTATTGGTTGATGAATTACATTTTAAAGCTCGTAGGGATGAATATGAAAATGTATTTTATATAAGATCAAAAGATCGCGCTCAAAATATACCCTTTGTAACAAGTGATGCTTTGTTAGCGGCCCTATTAGAAGATGAATTTGAAGCAGAAGTTTCTTATGCAGAAAAAGATCTATATGATTATGATAAGACCTTCTATGCAAATGATAAGCATTCCATTCTGCAAAAATTTATGGTGGATAGTGATAATCAAATTGCAGAACAATTACTGCATGTTTGTGCAATGAATATTTTAGGATATCAATCTGTTCCAGATGTGATTGATTCGCTAAAAAGTACTTTATTTGTTGATGCACCTCAAGAGTTACTGTGGGTGGACGGAAGTGGATTGAGTAGGTATAATATGTTTACACCGAATACTATTATTTACTTACTTAATCAGATCTACCAAGATTTTGGAATAGAGGCTGTCGAAAATTATTTTGCAGTAGGAGGCTATTCTGGGACGATTAAAAATTATTATGCTGGCGATGATGAACCATACGTTTTTGCAAAAACAGGAAGCTTGCGAAGCAATCATACTTTGAGTGGTTACCTAAAAGCAAATTCAGGAAAAATATATCTCTTTAGTTTTATGCACAATCATTTTAAAGGATCATCAAAGCCAGTAAAACTAGAAATGGAAAAGGTCTTAGCCTATATTAAAAACCACTACTAGTAGCTCTCGACCTCATGCTTGTGATTCCTTTTTCTATACATTAAATTCAATATAGTTGGAATTAAGGTGGAAGCATTTTGGAATAAGACATTTTTTGTCTTTTATAAATTAATTTGGAGCAAATATTATAAAGCAATCCAAATGACAACATTTATTGAGCAACTGCAGGCTGCACGTGACAAAGTTGGTGCTGCAGCGCAAAATCTAAAATCTTACACTCCTCAAATAAATTTTAAGTCAAATATTCCTTTAGGTAATGGTTGGACCATGTTTCAACACAATTATGGACCTGGCATGGGTAATACCAGTTTTGCTCAAGGCAGTGCTGGTTTAAGCCATTCCTGGAATCAACATGAAGGATCAGCAGAAAACTCCTATACCTTTCAAAATGGATCATGGGTTAATACCGCAAATAGTTATGACTACTCTGTTTGGGGTAATACCTTGTTTGAAGACAACTGGGAATTAAATCCTGATGGATCGACGAGTCCTGATGACCCTTGGTATCAAGAATATGGAAGTGCTTCCATTAACTTTTGGGAAGCTGACACAGAACTGGCAGGATCGATTTTTAACTATGATTGGTCAAATGCCAATAATGAATTTTCAGCCGATTTTTTTGGAGGAAGTCTTGGTGCTGATGCTGAATTTGGTTTTGATCTGGAAGACGGATTTGTAGCAGGAGCCGGTGCCGGTGCAGATATATATTTAGGACAGTTTGGCTATGAAGGAAATTATGGATTGCTCAATGGTTCTGTTGATGGATTCCTAGGAGCGGAACTCAATGGTGATATTGGTGCAGAATTTAATCCTTGGGATGGTACGGCAAATTTTGGGCTTGGTTTTGATGCTTTTGCCGGAGGACAAATTGATGGGCAAATAGGTTTAGAAGGACAATATGGTGGAGCAAATGTCAATGGTGGACTTAGCTATGGTATTGGAGCAGAATGGAATTCAGATTTAGGAATAGAAGATTGGACATTCTCAGCTGATTTTGATGCTGGTCTGACCTTTGGATTAGGTGCAGAAATTGGTTTTGATATAGAAGTAGATGGACAAGAAGTATGGAATGATTCTACCGCTTGGGCGGGAAATCAGTGGGACACATGGGGTAATGATGCCTTTAATGATACTGTTGATTGGGGCTTTGATACTTGGGACTCTGGTTCTACTTGGGCCACTGATACTTGGAACACAGGTACGGATTGGGCAATAGACACCTGGGACTCTGGCACCACTTGGGCGACCGATACCTGGGACTCCGGCACTACTTGGGCAACCGATACTTGGGATACGGGTACAGATTGGGCGACGGACACTTGGGACGCTGGAACCGATTGGGCGACCGATACTTGGGATAGTGGGACAGATTGGGCCACAGATACTTGGGATAGTGGCACGGACTGGGCAACCGATACTTGGGATACAGGTACAGATTGGGCTACAGATACTTGGGATAATGGCACAGATTGGGCGACGGATACTTGGGACTCAGGATCAGATTGGGCATCAGATACCTGGGATAGTGGCACCGATTGGGCCTCGGATACTTGGGATAGTTTTTCAGATTGGTGGTAGTAAAAAATAGATAAAAAAATGAGTAAGAAAGAAAAAAATGAAACTAAAGCATTGAAGCTTTGCAAATATGAAACAGAGGATTTTGTTTTGACAATACCAGACAACTGGTTGATCAAAAAACTTAAAGAAAATCAAAGAGGATTTATTGGTCCTAAGATCGGAAAAGCCAATATGGTTTTTGTTGTTACGAAGCTTAACAAAAAGGATAATAGTTTTAAAAAAGTATTAGCTGAAACAAAGAAATCTCAAGCCAAAAATAAAGATTATCAATTAGTAAATGAGAAAGATATATCTGCAAAAAACAGCAATGCTGTGATGCGGAGATCAACCTGGTTTCATGAGAAAATTAATAATCAATTGTTGGTGCGAGAAATTTACACAGAAACCAAAGATTGCATTTATGCCTTATCTCTGACGATACCGAATAATCCAAAGTTTTTAATGTGTGATGATTTGGGTAAAAAAATAATGCAGAGTTTTAAAATAAGAGCTTAAAAATGAATAGTTCAACGGCAAAAATTATAGCGCCAACTTTTGGCTTATTTGAATCTCCTGAGTATTCCATTGTCCTCCCCAAAGAATGGCAGTTGCATACTCATACATTGCATGAGCAATTATTTATGGGCCCAATGATTGGATCAATTCCTTTGGGCTTCAAAATTTTGAATTTTAACAAGTCCAAAAACGACTTGTTTGATGTCATGGAAAATGCGAAAAAAATTCAAGAGAAAAATCCCAATTATCAACTCATAAGAGAAAAAACGCTCAGCGCAGGAAAACACAAATCCTTTATAAAATTATCAACATGGTATATTGAAAAAAAGGATATGCAGGTCTTTGTGAGAGAATATTTTTTTGAGTCTGATAAAAAGATTTTTGCCCTGTCCTTGACCATTCCCAATTGTAAGATTGTAAAAGAAATAGATCAAGCAAGTATTAAAATATTTAATAGCTTCCGCTTAAAGTAAAGAAATTAAATTGCATCTATAGTCGAGGACTCTAATCCTCGACTACATTTACACTTTCAAAAAAAGTAGCGTTAACGACTCGTTGCTTTGTGCGTCCCGCTCAAAGCTATGTGCTGTAAATTTATTGCTGATAGTGTTTGTTGAATAACAATTCATCCTTCACAGCTTTGCGGATCGTTCGAAATATTCTTTTAATGTTGTTTTATTAATGCGAAGTTATTGTAGACAAAGACCAATAGAAAAATATCCAGACAACAACTTGCTGCTTTTTCCATCACCTCGACAACTCAATAAAAGACCTCCTATACTCAGAAGGTGATTTGCCAACGATTTTTTTAAATATTCTAAAAAAATAGGTAAAACTGTTATAGCCGCAATTAAAAGCAATGTCCTTCAATTTCAGATTGCCTTGTTGAATTAATTTACAAGCCGTTTGTATTCTGAAGTCATTTAAATAATTGGTAAAACTCTGTCCAGTCATTATTTTAAAATACCTGCAAAATGCAGCATCTGTC
>CALGNN010000192.1 GCA_937961455.1 uncultured Saprospiraceae bacterium | reverse complement strand
GGTTGGGTTGGGTTTGATTCGGTTAACTTAGAACGTAATCTAAAAGTTTTTCATAGTAGTAATCTGTAGTGTAGTCGTATAGTATATTACAAATTACACACTTAAGACGTAGTGCCTCTGTAGTGTCACATTTTTTCACCCTTCTTTTTTTATTTTTTTCCCATTTATTTATTCATTATTTATAACTATTTAATTTTCAGCTATTTAAAATCATCTATTTTTTAATTTAATTTTTAAATAAATTATTTAATTAAGATCCTGACTTATTTATTCAATATTTAAGACACTACATAGCTATTTTTTGTAGCTATTTTTGTAGACGCTTGGTAGAATCTTGTGGAAAAGGTTGAAGTGGGGCGGGTTAAATAATGTGGGAGATAAAGTTTGAAGCGAGATGTGTCAAACAACATGGGTGGAAAAGATTGAAGCAAGACGTGTTAAACAAACAGTAAAGTGTGAAAGGCCATACAAGTAAATAAAAGAGTGGTATTAACGCTTATTTTAATCTAACCGTGGCGTCAAGATATTTTATTGAGCATTTATTTTTATTCCATAAATAACATTGGATCACATCTCCTTCTTTTAATGCAATCCTGATAGGAAATATAAATGCGTTTTCACCTTGGCTCATCCCATTAATATAATGTTCAAGATATTGTGCATGTCTTCCTTTCCTAGAAACCACAAAAGATATTGGAATAGAACAGTTCTCATGCTCACTAATGTCTATTGAAAACATTAATGCCTCTTTTAGCTCTTCTTTGATAGTATAGGAAAAGGTCAGCCCATATTCATTATCCTTATTCATACTATATAATACATTGGACCAGTTATCTTGAATATTAAGCGTAGAATCCTTAAGTCGGAATGTTTGAGTGTTATTAAAATCAAGAAAGTCCACTACTTCCTGATTAAATGGCTGATCGAGATAACGAGCTACAGTTATACCTTTATTCGACCCAACATATTTAAGATGATTTACAAATTCGGGATCTGAGCGATGGATATCACTATGGAAATATTGATTTTGTACTATCATGTAATCAAAATCGTATTTATCAGACGCCTCTCTCAATTTTTCTTTTCTGGTATTTCTTAAGGTATATCCTTTTCTATTAGACCAAATCAAAGGGCGATTCGTGCTGTGGACATCAATGCAGAGAAGTTTTGCTTCATTGGGAATATTCAATGAATCTAATAATGCTTCAGCGCCTTCATAATTATGCATAACCTGTGCTCCCCTATCCCATATCTTATTACTGAATTTATCTAATAAAAATGGGTCAGCATATTTTAATAAGCTTATCATAATACCAACTGCAAGCAAGTACTTTATATATTTATTATAGGGTTTAATAAAACTGGTTACAAAAAGTAATAGAATAATAACTGATGGATATAAGCAGTCAATGAAATAATATTCATGATGAATAAATTGACTGATCATGACATTAAAATAAATAATGCCCAATAAAAGTGTCAGTAAAAAATATATCACTAATTGCTTATGTAAGCTTCGCCATTTAATCAGGCTAATGATACAAGCAGAACATAATATTAAATAATGTGATGTGGATAAAAATTCCTTAGACCATCTTTTAAAGATTTCTAGAATCAAAGTGTACCAATGACCCAATCCATCTGCAGTCGTGACACTCGTTAAAAGTGCAGCACCATATTTATTATTTAAATAAGCATTATAAATAAAGTAGCTGATAAAAATAGCTGCTGCAATAAAAGAGCCTATTATTTTTTTTCGATTTTTAATTATGGGAAACACATGCATTACACCATATGCAAAAGCAAACAGCACGAAAGGTTTTCTAACAAGGGCAGCTAAAAGAAAAAACCCCATGGCCCAATAGAATATGCTATCATCATTTATTTTCCATTCTTTAATAGCAAAATATAATCCTATGAGGAAAAAAGCGTATCCAGAAACTGAGGGTATAAATCCTGCCTGATAGTGCAATAAGATGGGCATGGTAAATGAAAAGACCATAATCCATACAGCAGTGGGAATTGCATAGTTTAATAATCTTGCCGAACGAAATAAAAATAAATGAGCTACAATACTTAAGCTGAGTAAAAAACTTCTAAAAATAACGGGTTCTGTATTGCCTGTTATTTTCATTATTGCTGCAGCAAAAAATTCAACAATTGGAAAATCAGTGGCAATAACACCTTCGATGGTTTCGAGATTAAATGTCTGCGGCTTAAAAAGATTAAATCCATTTTCTAAAAACATCAAGGCAATGGCATACCTATCGGACTGTGTCCAAGCATGCATATAAGAGGGAAATAAACTTATGATAGATTGGTAAAAAAGAAAAGACAATGATGCTAATAAAAGCAAGGCCAATGCATTTTCAAAAAAAATATTTTGTTTTATCGTACGAAGCAAGGTAAATGATATGCTACCAAGATAAACAAAAAGACTTGATCATTCTCAGGACTATCGTTCTTTGAAAAATTGAACTAGGCTGGTTAACAATAAGATCAAGCTGGTAAAAATGGCGATCCTTGCGATGATATCCCCCCATACACTATAAAAGGTTCTATACTTGTTGGGCTTAATATTAGATCGAATAGCCACCGCTTCATTGTACTTTGTTTTTTGATGTATAAATCCGCGCTCATCAATAAAACATGAGATACCTGTATTGGCAGATCGCGCTATGGGTTTTCGCTGCTCAATAGCTCGCATAGAAGCGAATTTCATATGTTGAATATGTCCAGGTGTATCATCCCACCATCCGTCATTGGTTATAATAAAAATCATGCTCGCACCCTTCTTACTATATCCACTGACATATGCTCCATACATGGATTCATAACAAATAACTGGAGCCACATTGCCATCATCAGACATAAATACTGACCGTTCTTCTTGACCCGTTAAGCCCGCTACTGAACCACCTAATTTTTTTACTAAGGGTTTTATAAAAGGTAGGTAGTCTCGAAATGGAAATAGTTCTGCCCCTGGCACAAATTTGGACTTCAAATAAATATCTGATATTGAATCATTGGCAGCCATTTGAAATGCTGAATTATGCGCATCATAATATATCTTATTCCCACGGTTTTCATCAATTCTAATCGTGGGCATATCTTTATAAGACTCATCTAAATATCTATAAGTGCTCAAGCCTGTTACCAACTTAGTCTTTGGATATTCATCAAGCATGCTGAGCATTTTCTTGATGGTAGTGTTGCTTTTAAGATTATCAGAATCATAAGCTCCAAAACTGGTTTCAGGAAAAACCAAATATGAAGCATTTTGTGTTAATGCGGATCTCGATAATCGGATAAATCGTTCTGCTTGGATATGATCCGGCACTGTAAACTTATCATAGTGTGGTTCAAAGTTGGGTTGAACGACTACTACCTCCACTTCCTTTGATCCCTTGTCTTCGTAGGTCCACAAGATAAAGAGGGAAAATAGCATGGGAATAAAACAAACCAGCAAAAGCTGAATTATATTCCCTTTTGATCTATCCATCCAATACTTATACGCTAAAACATTTAGTACAAGAATCCATAAAGTACCACCGAATGCTCCTAGATATTCATACCACTGAATAAAGCTAGGGTACTGAGCGAGTCCATTTCCTAGGTTGAGCCAAGGCCAAGATATATCCCAGCCTAAATGTATGTATTCAAAGCAAATCCAAAAGGCGATAAAAGCAAGATATTTTAAGCTTGATTTTACAAAAGGAGCAACGATATAAAATAATAGAAACGGAACGGTCATCAAAAAGCTATTCAGGAAAATAGCTACTATGGAAGGTCCAAAAGAAGTATTGGCTACCCAAAAAGTTGTAAAGATATTCCAAATGACAAATGCATTGTAGGCATAAAGCCATAGGGCAAACTTTTGTTTTCTTCCAATTTCATATTCGATCATTAACAGCGGCACAAAACCTATAAACAACAAAAAGGTCAAAGGGGAATTGGGAAAACCTGCATAAAGTAAAGCACCTGAAATCAGTGAAAGATTAAAAAATCTTAATTGAGATTTCTTCTTTGCATAGGGATAAATTATCAAGAGATTAAAAATGGCCCAAAATGAGGCATAAAGCCATAAGGGTCGATAGCCCCATAGTGGCATTTCATACATGGAATAGGCAGACCAAGCCAAGGTGATTCCTGCAACAAGTAACAATGCCAATCTTAATTTTGGATTCATCTTATTTAACGAACTTCAAAGCCGTTTCCAAATTCTCCTTCTGGTTGTACGAAACTCAAATTACCAGAGCCATCTTCTGCCAAGAGGATCATACCGTTAGATTCTACACCTCTGATTTTACGAGGAGCTAGATTGGCTAAAAGCAAAATCTTCTTTCCTTTTAAATTATCTGGTGCAAATTGTTTTGCTATACCTGACACGACTGTTCTCTTTTCGAAACCCAGATCCACAGTGAGTTCTAAAAGTTTGTCTGCACCTTCTACTTTTTTAGCCTCTAATATTTTGGCCGTACGTATATCCAACTTTTGGAAGTCATCATAACTGATCGTAGACTTCAGGCCACCATTCGAGTTTTCTTCAGTCGCACTTTTTGTTTCTTCAGTCACAGTCGCTGTAGCTTGCAATTTATCCAATTGTTTTTGAATCACACTATCGTCGATACGACTGAATAAGTGCGCAGACTCATTTAGCTTATGGCCTTGTTCTAGAATTAAGCTACCTTCTGCCAAATCATTCATCATATTCAAATAAGCTCCATCCCCAACCTCTGGTAGGTTAAGCATATTTCTCAATTTGTCCGAGGTAAATGGCAAAAATGGTTTCATCACTACACTCAATGCTGTAACATATTGGAGTGCTAGATTCATTACTGCTTGAACATTTTCTGGGTCGTCCTTGATGGTCTTCCACGGTTCGTTGAATTGCAAGAATTGATTTCCTAAAGCAGAAATTTCCATCATGCATTTCAAAGCTGCTCTAAATTCAAACTTATGAATGAAGCTTCTCATTTCATCCAGCTTGTCAAATAAGCCGAGCAATTCTGAATCATGGTAAGATTCATCACTTGAATTTTGTGCTGAAGCTAATACTTCATCCTCATGAAACTCTGGCACCACAGAATCGTAATATTTTTTGGTAAGCACCAAAACACGATTGATAAAGTTTGCCAAGTTGTTTACTAACTCATTATTATTGGCTTCTTGAAATGCCTTCCAAGTAAACTCACTATCTCTAGACTCTGGCATGGACTTCATCATGAAGTATCTTAACTCATCTTCCATACCTGGCATTTCTTCCAGATATTCATGAACCCAAATTGCCCAATTCTTTGAAGTAGAAATTTTCTTCCCTTCAAGATTCAAAAATTGATTTGCTGGCACATTCACCGGTAAAATATAATCGCCATGTGCTTTTAAAATCGCAGGAAAAATTAGGCAATGGAAAACAATGTTATCTTTTCCTATAAAGTGGATCAATGCAGTCTCTTTGTCTTGCCAATAGGGTTTCCAGTCCTTGTCGTTGTCTATGGCCCATTGCTTGGTTGCAGAAATGTAACCAATGGGTGCATCCATCCAAACGTATAATTTCTTTCCTTCAGCTCCTTCTAGTTCTTGCGGCACATCAATTCCCCAATCCAAATCTCTGGTCATGGCTCTTCCTTGTAGACCATTATCCAACCATGATTTGCACTGACCCAAAACATGATTTTTCCAATCTGCTGGATCATGTAAACTTGTACCATCTACTACGCCATTCTCTACCCACTCCTTCAACCAAGCTTCATATTTGTCTAATGGCAAATACCAATGTGAAGTTTCTTTCAAAATGGGCTTAGCTCCAGTGATCGTAGATTTAGGATCAATCAATTCTGTTGGACTCAATGTAGTTCCACAGTTTTCACATTGATCGCCATAGGCTTCTTCATGACTACAATTCGGACAAGTCCCTGTGATATAACGATCTGCTAAAAACTGATCGGCTTCCTCATCGTAATACTGCTCTGAAGTTTTTAATTCAAATTCTCCTTTGTCATTGAGCGTTCTAAAAATTTCTTGTGAAGTTTGGTGATGCAGTTCCGCAGAAGTACGATGATAAATATCAAAGGACATTCCAATCTTCTTGAAGGTATCTTCAAAGAGGCTATGATATTTATCTACAACTTCTTTGGGTGTAATGCCTTCTTTCTTTGCTTTGATGGTAATGGCTGCTCCATGTTCATCAGAACCACAAACAAAGACAACATCTTTTCCTTGGAGACGTAAAAAACGCACATAAATATCTGCAGACAGGTAGGCTCCCGCAAGGTGTCCAATGTGTAAAGGACCATTAGCGTATGGCAAAGCAGATGTTACTAAGTAGCGCTTGGGGGGCTGCATTAGCTGTGTTTTTTACAAACAACGAATATAAGTACTTTCTATAAGTAAAAATTAAATATGTCTAATAATTTACTCACAATCAAAGACTAATATTATTTATGCTCAATTCATCTGCTTTTCTCATGAAGGATACTACAGTAGCTATAGATATATTAGTATTTTCGAGCTAGATCATTTTTAATTTTGAAAAGCATATTAAGCCGTAAAAGTTTTGAAAATGGATTGTTGATTGCATTGACCATCATCATTTCATTTCCTGAATTGCTACCCTATTTTGGGCCGGGCATTGACTCACCCTTGATGTGGGTATTCAATCATGCATTTGCCACAGATCTATCTATTGCTAAAGACATCAATTTCCCGCACGGTCCTTTAGCATTTTTGCTTTACCCTTTACCTATTGGAAACAATTTAATGATCACTGGCTTATGCTACATCTTGCTCCAATTCATCGTTGGTTTCAATCTTTTAAAATTGCATGAATTGGGAGGAGCTACTACTAGAGTTGCCGTATTCGCTATTTTGGTTGTATTGTTTCATTTATTTCATTTTCAATATCTGGCGATTCTTTGCATTGCTAGTTGCTTTTACCTCTATTTACTCACAGAAAAAAATGGGTATGCCATTCTAGGCATCGTGCTAAGTGCATTTGCACTATTCATCAAATCCTACATGGGCATCATCAGTTTTTTATTTTTTGCTTCCTTTATTGCTTTAGTATTTTTTGCCCAAAAGAAATATAAACAAGGTTTTAGTTTAGCCTTGATCTATCCATTTTCTCTACTTATTATTTCATTATTACTTTTTGGCACCTTATCAGCTTTGCCAAATTATCTATATGGCATAAAAGAATTGGCTTCTGATAATTCAACGGCGGTCTCTTATTATCCTGATAATAATTGGTTCCAACTTGCTGCTGCATTTATTTTTGCCATTGCTCCACTCATTCTATTAAGAATAAAAAAGTCCAACTTACTTTATCTCCTATTCTTACTTCCTGCCTTTGCAGCTTGGAAACATGGAATGGCAAGGGAAGACTTTACACATTTAAGAGGCCTATTGAATTTTGCCATGATCTTCTTCAGTCTTTTATTTCTCGCCATCCCTAAACAACAAAAAGTCATAGGGGTATGTGCTGTTGCTTTCTTTTGTTTCTTCTTCTTCAACTACAAAAATGCGGTAAATTATCGTCCCCTTGAAGTAACATTATTTAGAGCAAATGCTTTTAAAGAATTCTTTTTTGATCATAAAGCATATAAAGCGCTCAACAATCAAATCAGTCAGTCAGAACTAAAGGCAAGTAAATTGTCTGATGACTTCATCACTAAAATGGCAAAGGAGACGACTGATATCTATCCTTGGGATTACAGTTACATTCCAGCGAATAATTTAGTTTGGCGAGCAAGACCTATTTTACATAATTATGCTTCTTATTCTTCTTGGTTAGATGGACGCAATGCATCACATTTTAGATCTGACAAGGCTCCAAAACAAATCCTTTGGCAGGCTGGTGCAGGAAGAATCTATAGTTATGATGACTATAGAAATGATATGGAAGGAATTGATTACAGATACTTGCTCAATGATGAGCCTAAGAGTTTGATAGCTCTATTAGAAAATTATCAATATGTGCTTCATGATCAAGATCATCTACTTATGCAAAAAAGGCTTGAGTCAAAAATAACTGAGACCAGCATGATATCAAAAGAGGAAAGCACCTGGAATGAATGGATCGCCGTTCCAAAGCATAAAGGAATCCTTAGAGCGAAGGTGAAAATGAATCATTCCATTCGAGGGAAAATGAAGAGCTTTTTATATAAAGATGAAGCTAGTTTCATTTATTATAAATTAGAAAATGGAGACATTCTTAGATACAGAATGGTGCCAAAGAATGCTGAAGACGGATTATGGATCAATCCTTTTATTCTTCAACCCTGTAATGACTATTTTGAATCGCCTGTCGTCGCTATCCTGTTTAAGAATACTAACATAAAAATGATGACAGATGAAATTCAAATATCATGGGAGCAAGTTCTGGGAGTAGATCCTATGCTTGATTTTTTTGGCAAGAAAAATTCAGGCAAGCCTAAAGTATTAATTGATGAACTGAATCAAATTGAAAAAAGTAATACGGCTTTTTGGAAATTTGGAGCAGAGGCGATCAGTGAAGAAGAATTTTATAGCATGCCTCATTCAAATCTTGTAAAAGCACAGGATTACTCAACTACCTTTAATTATACCTTAGATTCAATACCAAGTCAAAAGGCTGTTAGCATTACAATGGGATTTTGGATTAAAGCAGCTATTGAGACTCCGGCAAAAATGGTTTTAGATATCAATTCAAAAGAAGGCACTGATGTTTATTGGACGGCTAATCCTATTAAAGACTTTATACATATTGAGAATGATTGGCAGTATGCCATCATGAAGAAGGAAGTTACATTTACGGATACCCTTCCAAAACAATTCAGCGCATATATCTGGAATGATGGAAATACTCCTTTATTTGTTGACGACTTTAGTGTGAGGATAGAATCCCTTGATTGATGATTGATTTCTAATTTAGTTTTTTATTTACTTGCCATGAAGATTGAATTTATTAGACCTGATTTATAGTTGCAAGCAATATTAATAGTTATCTTTTATCATACTATATTTCAAAAATAAACCGCAAAGAAAAGCCATTGAAAATCGTATTAATATCAGACACCCATGGGAAGCATGATGAGTTGATACTTCCAGATGGAGATATGATTCTACATGCCGGAGACCTATCAGGAAAAGGCAGTGAAAAAGAGATTGTATCTTTCCTTAATTGGTACAGTTCACTACCCCACAAGCATAAAATATTCATAGCTGGCAATCATGATTTCTTCATGGAGTCAGGAGACCCCGAAGCGATCAAAAAAATGATCCCTGACAATCTTGTTTACCTCAATGACTCAGGAGTTGAAATTGGAGGCATAAATATTTGGGGCTCTCCCATTCAACCTTGGTTTTTTGATTTTGCCTTTAATCGTCAAAGAGGTAAAGAGATATCCAAGCACTGGGCAATGATTCCAAAAGATACAGATCTCTTGATCACACATGGTCCACCATTTAAGATCATGGACAAAACTTTTCAAGGCTTAGAGGTAGGCTGTGAAGACCTCAGCAAAACCATTGAAAACTTATCCCTCAAATTACACTTGTTTGGGCACATTCATGAGTCATATGGTCAAATGGAATTGCATGGTGTGAAATATATTAATGCCAGTATTATGGATGTTCATTACCAAGTCCATAATGATCCGATTGTTCTTGATTGGTAGGAGTAATCTTTCCTTTTTGTCTTTTAGGTTATTGAAGCTTTCTTTTGTGTTTTAAAAATCAATAGCGAATACTGTTGGTTTGAATAATCTATTTGTATTTAAAGAATGAACTTTTATTCATAGATCTATGGATAAGAAAAGATGAAACACAAAAGTCATCAAAGTTTATGTAAAAGGCACAAAAGAAGGAAAAGGTATTTACTTCAGAATTTTAGTGTCCTTAATAATTCTTTTGTCTTCCAAAATTAGTAGTGAATATAAAGATTATTGTTCAGGCAGTTTTTTGAACAATTCATTGACCATGCTGATTTGTCCTTGTTTATAGATATTAACAACATTGAAATTGTATAAAATTCCTTTAGGTGCTTTGAGGAATTTCATATATGTTAATAATTGAGCTTTGTGTATAGGTAAAAAAGCATCTTGTGATTTTAACTCAACAACAATTAAATTTTCAATAAATAAATCCGCTCTAAGGGAAGTTTCAATTTGAACTCCTTTAAAACTCAAAGGCACCTTTGGCTCAGAAACAAAAGAAATATTTCTTGCTATCAATTCGGCTTTCATAAATTTATGATAAACACTTTCTAAAAGTCCAGGACCAATAGTTTTATGTACTTCAATAGCTGCACCATTAATGTGATAAGATAAATTTTTAAGATAGGTTTTAGTAGTAAGCATATGTAGTTCTTTGCCAATAAATTTAGGCCTTTTGTCCTAACTATTGTGTCTTTTGCTATTCTATTGTGCCTTTGGTGTTTCAAAAAATTATTCAAAAAAGCTAGGTTTGAATCTTTTTAGATTTTTTATGACCAATGCATAAAATGCCTAAGGCCAGCAATAAAATCTACAAACAAGAGTAGGAAATTAACCTTTTGGTCTTTTGAACTTTTTAGCTTTTTAGCTTTTTAGCATTTTGGCATTTTGGCATTTAACAAAACTAATAACGATCTGTCATCCTGAGTTTGTCGAAGGATGGCATTTGGATTTTTGGAAAAAATAACCAGATAATTAAAAGCCGCTGAATCTAAATATTTTGTTTCCGCATTGTACTGCATCTGCGTTTTCATCCTTTGAAAATTCCATTCTCAATACGACTTTTTTAATATCCTCAATCATTTCTTTGTCTGTTATCGTAGTGAGCTCTTCGTCGCAAACTGCACTTACAACTTTTCCTTCTCTATTTATGCATAAGTCATATACCAAAGTGCCATCCTGACTTGCGTAATGAAATACGTCTTCTTTTTTGGTAATATATCTCCCTAATTCTATCAATTTATTTGGAGGATAATTAATCTCCTTATTTGAGCTAAAAGAAAAATGATTTTTTGAGCTTGGATTGCAAGCAACGGCTGTGATTAAAATCAAATAAATACCAATGTGTTTTAATTTCATGTAATGAGATGAACTTGGTTATATGAATTAAGTTACAAACTTATTCCATTTCAAAGTTTGATTTATTTTGAAGCGAGACTCATCAAGCTATAATTAGCTTCGGTTATTTAATACACAGTCACAACCCTAAAAGAGTGACGCTAGAAAGGTTTAAGGGTTTAAGGGTTTAAGGGTTTAGGGTTTAGGGTTTAGGGTTTAGGGTTTAGGGTTTAGGGTTTAGGGTTTAAGGTATATTCATTAAAAAAGCCCATTCCAAATGAAACGGGCTTATATTTTCTTAGTATGCTTAGAATTTTGATCTAACCTCCAAAGTCATCGAATGCGATGTTTTCATCAGGGACACCTAGATTATCTAGTGTTTTGATTACTGAAGCATTCATCATTGGAGGACCACAGAAGTAGTATTCAATTTCTTCTGGTTCCGGATGATTCTTAAGATATTCTTCATAACATACGTTCATAATGTATCCTTTGAATCCGTCACCTTCAGCATCGATATTTTCCTTCACTTTCCAGTTATCTTCTTCTAGCGGATTATCCAATGCTACATAGAATTTGAAGTTTGGAAATTCTCTTTCGATCTTTCTGAATTCCTCAATGTAGAACAATTCTCTTTTTGTTCTACCACCATACCAATAAGATACTTTCCTATCAGTGGTCTTCAATGTGTGAAATAGATGGAAAAGATGTGAACGAAGGGGTGCCATACCAGCTCCTCCTCCAATGTATACCATTTCTTTTTTAGTCTCTTTAATGAAGAATTCTCCATAAGGACCAGAGATGGTACATTTATCTCCTGGCTTTAATCCAAATACGTAGGAAGAACATACTCCGGGATTGTGTGAAGACCAGGTATTATTCGCTTTATCCCAAGGGGGTGTTGCAATACGAATGTTTAATTTTATGATATCTCCCTCTGCAGGGTGATTTGCCATTGAGTAAGCTCTAAATTCCATTTCATCATTCACCATCTTCAATGGCCAAAGATTAAATTTGTCCCACTCTGATTGAAATTTTTGAGGATCATCATGATGATCTGGGTGTGCTGAGATGTCCATGTCTTTATATTCCACAGTAATCTCAGGTACATCAATTTGGATATATCCACCAGATTCAAAATCCAATGATTCTCCCGGAGGGAGTTTTACAACAAACTCCTTAATAAAAGAAGCTACGTTATAATTTGATACCACTTCACACTCCCACTTTTTAATTCCAAAAATTTCTTCTGGAACTCGGATTTCCATATCCTCTCTTACTTTGACTTGGCAAGCCAATCTTTTATTTTCTGCAGCTTCTTTTCTGGTTAGGTGATTCATTTCTGTTGGAAGAACATCTCCTCCTCCCGCATCTACATGGCATTCACACATCGCACAAGTTCCACCTCCCCCGCAAGCGGATGGCAGAAATACATTCTTTGAAGATAGCACAGACAAGAGATTAGATCCTGGTTGAGCTAGTATAGGATTTTCTTCATCCCCATTAATTACGATGCGCACATCGCCTTGAGGAATAAGTGCTTTTCTCGCAAAGATTAGCATGAATGATAAGAGCAAGATTACCGTACAGAACACTAAGAGTGCTTTCCCGATTACTGCTAGTCCAATTAATTGAATCATTTTTCCTTTTTATTTTACACCAGTCAAAGCATCAGGGTCAATACCCATCAAACTCATAAAGGCAATTCCCATTAATCCGGTTAATATAAATGCCATACCCAAACCTCTTAAGGCTGGAGGTACTGCTGAATATTTTATTTTTTCTCTGATTGCAGCGATTGCTATGATGGCCAAGAACCATCCAAAACCTCCACCTAAACCAAAGGCAACACTTTCTCCTAAATTGTATTCTCTCGAAACCATGAAAAGTGATCCTCCAAGAATGGCACAGTTTACTGTGATTAGTGGAAGGAAAATTCCAAGAGAATTATATAATGAAGGGCTGAGTTTCTCAATCACCATTTCAACCAATTGTACCATTGAGGCAATAACCGCAATGAAAAGAATCAATCTTAAGAAGGTAAGGTCAACGCCAAACAAACCTGTTTCACTTAAAAGATATTCTGAAATCAGCCAGTTGATTGGCATGGTAAATCCTAAGACGAAGATTACTGCGAGTCCTAAACCCACTGCGGTTTTCACCGTTTTTGAAACAGCAAGGTAGGAGCACATACCTAGAAAATAGGCAAGAACCATATTCTCTATAAAGGCAGCTTTGATAAAAATATTAAATAGTTCCATAATTACTGTTTACGAGATATCAACCAATTTAGGATTCCAAGATCTGTGGATCCAAATAAATATTCCAATGATAAATAAGGCTGCTGCCGGCAAGACCATCAAGTTATTTGGTTGATACCAACCAAACAAAGTACTTTCCAAAGTGTTGATCATATAATCAGGACTTGCTCCTATAATTTTCATTTCAGCTCCAGATCCTGCCATCAAAGTACCTTTCCCAAAAAGTTCTCTTACTAATGCAACGGCAATTAGAATAGCTCCATAACCCAATCCATTTCCTAGGCCATCCAGTGTTGCTTTCCATGGCTTATTTGACATGGCAAAAGCCTCAAGTCTACCCATTATGATACAATTGGTAATAATCAATCCAATAAATACAGATAGCTTTTTATAGACATCATAGCTATAAGCTTTCAGGGTTAGTTCAACCACTGTAACCAAAGTTGCGATGATGATCAGTTGAACAATCATTCTAACCTGATTTGGAATATAGGTTCTCAATAATGAGGTAATCAAGTTTGAAAATACCAGTACAAAAATTACGGCTACAGCCATTACCAATGAAGGATATACTAAGGTTGTAACTGCAAGTGCTGAGCAAATACCCAATACTTGTACGGTAATCGGATTATTATCATTGAGCGGATCAGAAATAAGCTGTCTTTCTTTTTTCCCAAACCAAGGCTCAGCTTTTTTTACTTCCGGTTTTGTTATCGTATCTGCCATTGTAAATTATTTAAGGCGTACTTTATTTATTCTTTGCCGCAGCAAAAATAGGTTCATAATATTTTATTCCACGGGCCATCATTTCAGAAACTCCATCAGCCGTCACAGTTGCTCCGGAGATTCCATCTACTTCATGTAGGGGATCTCGTGCACCTCCTTTTCTTACAAAAACAGAGGTAAAGGCGCCTGCCTCGTTATAGATTTTCTTTCCTTTAAAACTAGCTGGGAAAACGGGATTGTCTTTTATTTCAGCGCCCAATCCAGGTGTCTCTCCTTTATGATCAAAGGATGCTCCTGCAATAGTGGTGAAATCATTTTCTAGTGCAATGTTGCCCCAGATTTCATCCCATAGACCATTCCCTCTAACTGAGATGATATAATACTTCTTATTGTTATCTCCATTAAAAATGAACATGGGTAACAATCTTACATCTTCGTCTAATTTTTTCTCCTTTGCCATGTCGATGAATTCAGCTTGACCGCCTTTGTATTTTCTTATCGACAATACTTCTTCTGGAGTCAATTCAATCCCATCCATGTCATATACTTTCTGCTCAACTTGATTGTCAAATATGCTCAAGACTTCTTCATCTCCCATATCATCGACTTCAAATCCTACATCTGTAGCTACAGCCTTTAGTATGGCCTTCTTATTAAAGATGGCTTCATTGGTTTCCATTTTTTCTTTCCAAGCCTCATTGAGGAAGGTCAGCAGTAAGGCAACTACTGAGGTAAGGATCAGAACAAATGTTACTACGTATCTTGTATTATGTTGCACTTTTCATTCTTTTAGATATGTTTTTATCCAAAACATAGTGATCAATTAATGGCGCAAATGTATTTAGCAATAATATCGCAAGCATCCACCCTTCTGGATATGCTGGGTTACTCACTCTTATAATCATACCTAAGAATCCGATTAGGAATCCATAGATCCATTTTCCACGATTAGTACCAGAGGCCGTCACTGGATCAGTTGCCATAAATGCCATTGCAAAAAAGAAGCTTCCCATATAAAACTGATAGTACCATGGCACTGTCATGAATGGTGTTGCTCCCCACATATTCAATAAGATCGCACTGATAGCTGCTCCTAAAAACATGCTAAACATGATTCTCCAGCTCGCGATTCCTTGTATTAATAATATGGCTGCTCCTGCTAAGATGAAAGGTTTACAAGTCTCACCAATTGATCCAGGTAAATCTCCCCAAAGCATTTGTTTTGCTGTATATACTTCTGTTACTGCTTCCCAACCTCCTGAATAGGCCAAAGCTAAAGGAGTGGCCCCAGTAAATCCATCGATGACGGTCCGCCCCCAGTCATAGGTATCCCAGCCCACAAACTCAAACAAACTATTAAAGAGTCCTAAGAATAAATTATCTCCCATTCCGTGAGCTACTGCTGAACCAGCTGCTGAACCTTCTAAGCCTGCTACCCACACTTGATCTCCTGAGATGCTAGTAGGATAAGCGAAGAAAACAAAGACTCTTGCCAATAAAGCTATATTCCAAACATTCATTCCAGTTCC
>CALGNN010000191.1 GCA_937961455.1 uncultured Saprospiraceae bacterium | reverse complement strand
TATGGAGCGTCTCCGTGCTAAAATTATCGTCGTCCAAAAGGAAAGAGCAAATGCTGAACAAAAACAGCAAAGAAAATCATTGGTAGGCTCGGGCGATCGATCTGATAAAATCAGGACTTACAATTATCCTCAGAATAGGGTGACAGATCATCGTATCAATTTAACACTTTACTCTTTAGATAAAATTATTCAAGGACAGATCAATGAGATTGTAGAAGCCTTGCAAGTTGCAGAGAATGCAGAGAAAATGAAAAGCGGCGATGAATGAATGAATGAACGAACGATCTGCAAAGCAGTCGAGTGCGACAGCGCTCGAAGTGAGTGAAGCGTGACCACGCGCGCAAAGTAAGGTTTGGATTTTTAGCTTTTAGCATTTGGCTTTTTGGGTTTTTAGCTTTTTAGCTTTTTAGCTTTTTAGCTTTTTAGCTTTTTAGCTTTTTAGCAAAATTGATTCCAATGACTTTTTGTGTCAGCTTAGGTACCTTTTGTGTTTTAAATATTTTTAGCTATTCTAAGAGTCTTAGGTCCATAAACCCTTCTTACTTTTTGGTCATTTTTCAAGCTTGAAGCGTGACAACTCAAGCAAGGATGTAGTTCCAAATCAAAAATCCGTACCTATTGAAAGGTACAATTTAGGCTCCTGGATAATCTTGGTTTCTACACCCCAAGCATAATCAACTTTCACAAAATAACCGAAGAGTTGAGAACGAACACCCAGACCATATCCAAATACGATGGGTTCTCTAAAATAATTAACCTGTACGGTTACAATTGGGTCATTAGGATTGTCTACAAAAACATCAACGTTTAATGGATTATCATTTCTAAAAGGTGTCTTGCCGTGCCATGCTGTGCCAATATCGAAAAAGCTGGTCAGCGCAAGACTTCGCAAAAACATGGACCTCGGTTTTCTTTTAAATAAATATTTAATAACTGGAATTCTTAATTCAGCGTTTCCTAAGGCGTATGAATTACCATTTCGAATATTATAATCAAAGCCTCGCATCTGAGAAGCAATGGTTTTATAAGCAAATTCATCTCCCGCAGGAATAGGAATGGATTCGTCAAATTTGGGTGTCAGCCACTGCTCCATGCCTCCTAAATAATACATGATTTTTTCCGATCCAAAAGAACTCGCTCCTGAAAGTCTAAGGGCCAAAATACTATATCTATCTAAAGGCTGATAATATCTTATATCAGCTCCGTATACAGTCATAAATCCACTATTCAATTTAAACTGTGGATTGTCGAATATCTTAATATCTGTTTTCTTAACCACCTCACCAAAAAATTTCAACCTTGCCCCATTGAGCATATTTAAATCTTTAATGATGGTATTATCAAAAACATATTCCAGTTTTAAACCAAATCTTTGTTCATCCCTTGAGGGCGATTCCAAGGTTCTGAGATCCGTACTTTTGTCCAACTCTTGATCGAGTCTAAATGAGGCCGTAGCTCTTAAACTTTGGTAAGTGTCAATGGGATAATTCCATTGATACTGAAATATATTTGTCAGATCAACTGTCCTTTCAAAATCATTCCCTTCTTGCAAGGTTTGATACTTTGTTTTTCTATAATAAGCGTATGTTTTATCAATCCGATTTTTTCTATCATTGGCTAAAAGAAAAAATTCTGTCCCATCAAAAGTAACTGGAAAACGCATGCCTCCTTCAATGATATAATCTTCAAATAAATCTTTGAGCGTTGCCTTGATCAATAGACCCATTGGAGGTGGTCGGAAATCTTGTTTGTCAGCAGAATAAGAATCCAATCCGCCAAAGAGCAAATTATTATCTAAGGTGGTAACCAGCTTGTCCGTTCTAAATTTCAACCTTTGAGCTGTTGCTCTATAAAAATTGAAGTCTATCATATCTGCTTTGGACCATTGATTCAAAACATTTTTATTACCTACAGCAACTGATTCAGTACCCAAAGTATCTATAGATACTTCTGGAGCAACTTTAAAGTCTGTAGGCTCCTTATCTAAATGCTCAAACCCTGTTTGAAAAAGCATTCCTTCATTAATCTCATCAAATTCAATCTCGTCTATGCTTCCCTCCTTTTCTTTAAAACTTGAATAATCTTGAATGATGTTCTTTGCATCCTTTGCATTGCTAACACGATTATCAAATGGGAAAACATAATAAGCTTCATCAATTAAATGCACTTCAACCGTCTTATTTAATGTTGAGTGAAAAGCTTCAATATTACTGATATAATTGCTTAGATAATTTTTTGTGCCACTTTTAGTATCGAACACTTTTCGATTAACAACTCCATTCTCTTGAGTTAAGTAATAAATTTTTTCATCTGAAGTATAAAAAGGACTGTAAGCATCTCTGCTTTCTTCTTTGACCAACTCTGTCATTGATAGAATATTTTTTCCATCAAATTCAGCAGTATAAATTTTCATTGGATCTAAGGGCAAAATATCATCCAAGGTTACTTTTTCAAATGAATTATTTGGCCTGTTGGAAGTAAATAATAATTGCTTCTTATTATTTTTCATTACCACCTTTACTTCCAGATCATCGTACGCATCGTCAGTCAATTTTTCAGAAGCTCTTGTGATCATATTGTATTTAAACAGGTCTGAATAGCCTCCGGTATTTGCAGAAAAAATGAGTTGTTTATCATCCCAATAATCAAAGGCATATACCCGATGATACTCTGGGGAAAGATAAGTAATAGACTCTTCCTGTGTGGGAAGATCATAACGCAATACATAGGCGTAATCCTTAGATTCAAAAATCACCCCAAGCTCTGTTCCCGACTCATTCCAATTGATCAGAGGATAATTATAATCCGTCTCTTGTAAATTATTTTTTGTCCCTCCTTTAAATACTAAATAGTCTTTGTTGGTTTTTAAATCAAAAATCCTGATTTGATATTTTCCTAAATCGTTAGATACATAAGCGAATTTATCTTCATCTGGACTCAATCGTACTTTTTCGATAGGAATTTTAGATTTACTTTTTAGATAAAGAGAATTTTTTACATCCAAGGCTTCCAATTCATTTTTCTCAAGCGCATATTTATTTCTAAAATATTCTTCCCATTGCTCAAGCACTTGTTCATAGTTTGAACCGAGCACATAAAGAAATCCTCCTTCGAGTCCTCTTTTTATTCTCGTCAGATAAAGTAAGCTAGGGATGGTTCTCCTTCCATATTTTTCAGCTATAAAAAACCACAATGAATGTCCTGCTAACTCAGGATAGTCTCTCGATAGTTTTTTAAAATTCTTTGTTGACTTTGGATTGTTTAAAAATAAATCTCTTAGGGCACTATCTGATTTTTCATCCCATGGACTTCCAATAAAATTGATGATGCCTTTGGTATACCATTCCGGAAGTTGAAGTAAAACAGCATTTTGTACGATCTCCTGTAAACTGCTTCCGTATAACATTGAATTGAGATAAACCTCTGCTACGCCCCTTCTAATTTGGTGTCTTAAGTTGACATGATTTCCATCGAAATAAACAAAGAGCTTATTACCTAAAATCTTAGTATTTCCACTCTCATTGATAAATTGATCTTCTTCGCCAATATTACTTTGCTTCAAATCACTTAAGTCTGTATAGACAATGATTTCAATTTTATCACTCATCCGATGTTCAAAAATATTTTGAATCATAGGATTATCTAGTTCCGCAAACTGAACTACAGCCTGGGCGATGTATTTGCCTTTTCGATAATAATAGGTAATAAAATTTTCGCTTTCATAGGCAGACCAGCTTTTAAAATCATCATGATACTGAATGCGATTCTTTCCAAACTTCGTATCAATGGTCTGACCTTCCAGACTGATACCGAATGCACAAAGTATGATTATGGTAAATAAAAGCTTTTTCATTTCTATAAATATATAACTTAAGAGCTATTGCACCATTTTTGATGCTAAATAAAAACGCTTGAAAACGACACTTATTGACTATTGTAGAAAAGGATTTGCACTTTTTTCGTATCCAATACTTGTTTCTGGGCCATGCCCTGGATAAACGGTGACATCATCTGGCAGCGTAAATAACTGGGTTTTGATACTCTGTATGAGGGTGTCAAAATCTCCACCTGGCAGATCAGTTCTTCCTATACTTTGCAAGAATAAAACATCACCACCTATTAATAGCTTTTGTGCTTCATGATAAAAACAGATACTGGCTGGTGAATGTCCAGGAGTAAATAGTATTTCTAATGTTTGATTCCCAAAAGACAACTGATCATTTTCTGTTAAAAATCCTCCAGCCGTTGGTTGCCCTCTAAATGGAACTCCATACATTTTAGCTACATTCACCGCTTGCTCCAAAACTTGCTCTTCGCCTGGATGCAGCAGGGCTTTTAAATTAAATTGCGCTTCAATAAAAGACAATCCAAATACATGGTCCAAATGAGCATGGGTCAGAACCACCTTTTGTAATGCTAGACTATTTGATTCAATAAAGCTTAGCAATTCTTCATCTTCAGCAACGGTATTATTCCCGGGGTCGATTAAAATGGCTTCTTTTGTTTCATCATAAAGTATGAAGGTATTTTCTTGAAAACCATTAAAGGTGAATTTCTTAATCTGAATCATAAGATGTTTTAAGGCTTAAATAATTTTCCCTGTTCTGGAAGAGGATATAATTGAAAACTTTTTCTGTGATACTTACATGGACCATTATTAACTATGGCTTGCCTATGATATTTTGTAGGATAACCCTTATTTGTTTCCCACCCAAACTGAGGATACTTATTGGACAGTTTTTTCATATACTCGTCTCTATGGGTCTTTGCCAAAATTGATGCAGCAGCAATAGATTGATAAATGCCATCACCCTTAATGATGCATTCAAATTTATATCCTTTTAATGGATTGAATCGATTGCCATCAATTAATAATAAATCTGGCTTTTTGTTTAATTTTTTAATTGCCTTATGCATCGCAGAAAATGAAGCATTTAATATATTAATTTTGTCAATTTCTGATGCTCGTAGCGATTGGACTGACCAAGAAACCGCCTCTTTTTCAATAATTAAACGAAGCTCATTTCTTGTTGCCTCATTAAGTTTTTTCGAATCGTCTAATGCTTTTAGTTTAAAGCCTTTTGGAAGAATAACAGCAGCAGCGAAAACAGGACCAGCCAAACAACCTCTTCCAGCTTCATCACAACCTGCCTCTATCTTACTTCTGTACTTATATGCTTTTAACATTATATAAAAATATCATGTTTCAAAGCTAATAAAGTAATTGAGAATACAATTTTTAAATTTTAGTGAGTATTATTTTTTCTTCTTGCTTTGCAATAACTATATCATAAAACTCTCTAAGTGAGGTATATTGTTCTCCGTAGAATATATCTTTATTAATTTTGAGTGTATAATATATAAGTAGCTTATTGCTTACTTCCTTGGCCTCATAAATAAATTGGGCTTCTTTATCTATTAAACTTAAAACTGTTTTTTCTGGAATTGAGCTGACTGTATAACCTTCTGGTATATTTATAGAAATGACTCTTTTTAAGTCAACTAAATAATTGTAAAATACAGGATATAATCGCTCTTCTTCGTCAAATGGGTTTTTTGCTATTCCATAATCTAAAGATGCATCAATAAATATTTCATCTCCAATTTTTCTAACTACACTATATAGCTTTTCGTCATAAGAGACATTAATTGATTTATAAATATCTTCTAGATTTTCAACGGAAACAATTTCTCTAATGTCTTCATTTTCTTTCTCTTCCTCATCTTCTTCATTATCACCCGCTACATCTTGATTGTCTTCATCGTCTTCTTCTTCTTCATAATCTTCGTCACTTTCTATTCTTGATTTAGATGCAGCAAAATTGGATTTTTTAAATTTAACCAATCCTTCCAATGCAGCTTCTTCAGGGTTTAATTCAAACTCACAGAATACTTGTGAACTGTATTTATTCGGATTTTTTAAATTAATTACCGAACCAGAATCTTTATTAATAATAATCCCATTTAAATTAGTAGCTCTCACGGGTAATTGTCCTACAGGAATGTATTTTGAACTTGCGTCTAAAAGCAATTCTTTCCCATCTATTTTGACTAATCCAATTATATAATTTAATTCCGTATTACTTGGAAAACTGGTATTCAACAAACCAGAAAACCTACTTCTTAAAACTACTGGTGTAGCATCTATATCTACTTTTCGTAATAGATTAATTAATAGTAAATTGATATCTGCTATATTTCCTGTTTTTTCTTTAACTAATTTATTTAATCCATTTTGGGCATAAATACCATAAGATTTATTCCAGATATAATTATTAATTACATGATTATAAATGTGTTTAATTTTTTCAGATGCTTCTAATGATTTTGCTTCATTAACAACATAATCTAATTCTTTTAATCTTTTATTAAGCATTCTTCCAAAACCATCACTTTCGGATAATTTAGAAGCAATATTATTCCAACTATCAGCAAAATTTTCCACGCTACCATCGGGATAAGTAATTCTTGATATTTCATACCTTATCCCAGATTTATAATCATTAATATTTAATGCATAATCATCATCCTTAATAGAAGGAATATCTCTTGCTGAAAAAGTATATAACACCTCTCCATGCTGTGAAGCATTATAATTTTGCTTTTCTGTATCTAAAGCTATTGTGCCGCTAGGCACTGGAGTCAAATTAAAATACTTAGGAACAATAATTCGATATTCAGAAAAAGAACCTGGAATTTCATATTGAAAATACCACTGTGGAATGTTATTAATATATGGAGAAGTATAGCTGTATTTTACATCTATTACTGTGCCCGCTTTTACATTAGGAACGGCAAATTTTTTCACACTCCATTTTTCTGAGGTTTCCTCTATGTAAATATCTTTATTATTTAATTTAGTCTCGACAACTTCCCCATTCTCTTCATTAAATGAAATGGCTTCAATGTACTTTACTTTTTCTCGGGTATAAAAAGGCAAGTCAAAATTTGCATATTCTTCACCCTCTTCTTTGTAAATTTTAATTCGGAAATGATAGTCCGCCACAAGTACTAAATCGTTAGAAAAATTGTATTTAATTTCACATTTAGAAATTAAATATTCAGCCTCAGCTTCAGGCTCCAATATGCTTTCCGTTGCGACAATATCAGCTAAATCTACTTTTCCAAATTTAATTTTTTGTCCATCTAATTGATTGCAAAAAAATAATATCATAAAAAGGAATGCAATTCTCATATTTTAATTCTTGATTATTTTTTTTCAAATATTAATTCCAAATTTTCTTGACGTAATACTTTGTCAAAAAACGTTTTTATTTCTTCATATTTATCTGGATCGAATTGGCCCTCAAAAAGACTAAATTCTTTTTTAACTTTTACTGTTTGCGCATCTACTTGCTCGAAGGATAAAACATAAGATCCATATTCAGAAGATAATGATTGATTTTCCGGGATATTTTTCTTTTTATATCCCTCGGGAAATTGATAATTCATTTCTGAAACTACTCTAAAGCTTCTTTCAAAATTAATGGGAGCTTTGCGATTGCTATCTTTAGGAAGTTTGGGAATATTAATATCTGCAAATGCAATTTTTGCTATCATATAATTCGCAGCTATCTCCATAAATCTTTCTGAAGAAATTTGATACCTTTCAACATACTCCAAATCCTGCTTTTGCAACTCTAAAGATTTTTCAATTAACTTGAGATTCTTTAATTGGGGAAATCGACGATCTTCTAAGTAATCTTTAAAATCGTCCTCATTTAAATCTTCAAGTCCTAATTTATTATCAATGCTTAATCCTCTGTAAGTACTTTTAATATTAAGTATTACATTGCCATCCACATCAGTTATAAGTTCAGCATCATGATGAGATTCATTTTCATTAATATTATAATTAGGCGTACTTACAATCCTACCTCCATCAGCATTAATTACTAAACATTTTCTTCCATCAGTAAATCCACCCAAAAATCCAGCAGGTGTAGCTCCAGAAGTGCATTCCAACCAAATGGTGTCATTTTCTAAAGGCACATTTACAATTACATGGTTTCCTTGAGCCAAGCTAAAAAATTCTTCATCAAAAGAATCTTTAGAGGATCTTCCTGCTTCAATTAAAACATAATTAGATGGAATATCATACAATTGAAGCAAGGACTGCATATAAAAGGAAAGCGCTTTGCAATCGCCATATTTTAGCTTGTGAACATCTATGGCTTCCATTGGCCTAAGCCCTCCCTCTTCCAAGGCGATATTTATATATCTGGTATTGTCTTGTACAAATTTATAAATCTGCTCTACTATCTCTTTTGGGCTTGCATCTTCACTGATTATTGAATTTAGATCAGACTTTGCAGAGCTTTCCGCTAAGTTCATTCTGTTAGCTAAAAAAGAATTATAGTACCAAGCACCGAGTTCATTCCAATTTTTTGCTTTCCCTTCATAAGTTTCGAAACTAAATTCAGATGGAAAAAAATTAATGCTAGGGACCATGCTACTAATTTGGGGAGCATACTTCTCCTTGGTAAGGGCAGGTAAATTTTTGACACGATAATCCAGATCTGATATCCTTTCAATGGGATAGCCATCCATGGTATTTTCTTTAGTAAATATTTTAACCCCCGTGCTGTTTACCAATTTGAATCTTGCTTTCTCAACGGATTGTTTATAGCTTTGAATAGGATAGAAGCCTCTAATTCCAGACGTACTTTGGGAAAGAATTTTGTATTCATACTTGATGGTAATAGGGTATTCAAAGGCTTTATAAGAAGCTGTCTTTCCCCGATAATCATTGACCATCGAAATACCATCATACAATGCCTGATCTTTAATTTCAGACTTTTTAAACTCTTCAATGAGCTTTCCAGCTGCATTGTATATTTCGACTTTAAAATCCTTTACTTTGGCACTGCTTTCCTTATATCCCACCACTAAAGAAAGTTCATCCGCTGCCTTTTTATTTAAGACAGTAACTGCCTTTGAAAAATGTGTTTCTATGGCATCAATGGATTTGAAATAAATGGTGGTATACTGAAACCGAATTACAGAATTTGCATTATCTAACAATTCATCATTTATATATTCGACGGATAAATCCTCTTGAGTATATAAACTATGACTAAACTGAAGTATGCATATACATACAAATAGTATCTTGGATATTGACATGTAGTTCTTTTGAATTCTTAATTTGTTGGTCGCTATCTCAACAATAATAACAAATTAATAATTCGATTTAAGTATAACCATTCAAATTTTCAAGATCTATGCATTTTTGGCAGGTAGTTGCCAATCAACATTTCTAGTTATATACATGACAATAGCAAGAATAAAAAACAAGCCTAAGGTGCCAACCAATAAAGCAAAGTCTTGTAGCTGTAAGATGAAGTATATGAAGGCGTAAACAAAAATTAAAATACTTCCAAGCAGCAAAGCATTTCTTTTATTTCTTAATACATAACGTGCATAAACGACTACAAGGCCAATCGTCATAATTGATGAAAGCACATAAGAATTTCTGAAACCTATATGCTCAGAAAATGATAACAAGAGTGCATAGAATAGACAGATGGCAAAACCTATCAAAAGATATTGAATGGGATGAACATTTTCCTTGTACAATATTTCTAGAAAATAAAACACCATGAATGTCAGCGCCAAAATTAATAGTGCATACTTAATGGTGCGTTCTGTTTTTTGATAAGAGTCTACAGGAATTAGTAGTTCAACACCAAATTCAGATCCTCTAAGATTGTATTGATTATCCTTCCAATATTGTGGGTAATTTCTATTTAGATTTAGGACTTTCCAATTAGCCGTAAATCCTGATTCTGAAGTATCATGGGTAGGCAAAAAGGCTCCTGTAAACTTTGGGTCTGGCCAGTTAGAATTTAAGTTAACCAAGGTTTCTTTTCCAACAGGGTGAAAAAACACATATTGACTTCCTTTTAATTCTAATGGAAAAGTAAAATCTATTTCCTTCGTTTCATCATTCACATCAATTGGCGTATAGACCCCAGAGCTGAGAATTTGTTGACATGCAGAACCGGGTTCTAATAAAAATTCTTCATTAGCTGCATTAATTGAAAGTCGTTCACTAATTCCTCTAAGGTCACTGATTCCTATAGTGAGTTTGGCCAAATCCCATTTCACTAAATTTTTATCTATGCCTTGCTCTTCAAATGAGGGAAGGACGAATTTTCCCTGAATATCAAAGGAAGAAGTATACAAGGCTACCTCATACATTCCTCTTTTTTTCATTTCAGGATCGATGGTACCATTTAATTCTAGTTCTTCAGGTAATATATGCAAAAAGTGCATGGTTTTATATTCCGATATTTTGCCCTCTACATTACTTGTTCTTTCGATAGATTCGTATGGAATGCTTAAAATGGGGCCACTTATGGTTTGAGAGTTACTCCATTTATCGCTTACTTCCATGATGGCTTCTTGTTGTCTTCCCTCTCTTTCATAGATGAGAAAACGTATCATATTAGCAGGTACTAATAAAAGCAAGATGATAACACTTACAACGAGGGCTTTTACGACAGCAGCATGGCGCTTGAAAAAATTAGGATTTTCTGACATGATTAATGTTTTATGATTTACAAATGTGCGATTAAGCACCATTTTGCAGCTAAAACATGAGATAAAAAGTCAGGAATAGTATTTGTATAGGTGATATAACGTTGTACCTTTGTTCTTTAGTTTGTTTCCCTAAAATTTTTCTAACCAGAGTCTGAGAAAAACATTGTTTACAAAACGATGCAAAGACTTCACGCTCTGTCATGAAAAATTCAAGTGGAATAGATGATTTTATAAATGAGGTTCAGCATTGTGTTAGATTTTAAATTTATGTCTCAGAACATTTCCTTTTACTACTTATCTGTACTAGTAGCTTTAGTGATCTTTTGTTTGCCAACAAATGCTTCTACGCAGGACGTTTACAAGAAAGTGAAAATTCACTTGGATCAAATCGGTGTACAAGATATTGCAGACCTTGGAGTAGATGTTTGTCATGGTGACTATTTAAAAGGAAGGCATTTTATCAGTGAGTTTTCAACGAAAGAAGTGGCCTTGTTTGAAGATGCTGGATTTAACTATGATATTTTAGTTGAAGATGTTGCAAAGGCCTTTTTAGAAGGTAACAGCAATTTAGAAGATCGAGATCATGATGACTGCAATCCTAGGGTCATCTCTTATGAAACGCCAAGTAATTTTGTCTATGGTTCGATGGGTGGATATTACAGTTACGCAGACCTTTTAGATCAATTAGATCTTATGCGAAATCTTTATCCAAATTTGATTTCTGCAAGATCTCCAATTTCCAGCATCAATTCCTATGAAGGAAGACCGATTTTTAGTGTGCGTATTTCTGACAATGCAGATATCGCAGAAGGCGAACCACAAATATTATATACAGCCTTGCATCACGCTAGAGAACCAATGAGTTTATCCCAGATGATTTTTTACATGTGGTATTTACTTGAAAATTATGAAACGGATGAAGAGGTAAGGTACATCGTTGATCAAACTGAAATGCATTTCATTCCTTGTGTAAATCCAGATGGTTATATATATAATCACGCAGAGCATCCTAATGGAGGAGGTATGTGGAGAAAAAATAGACGAATCAATGGTGATGGAACGATTGGTGTTGATCTAAACAGAAATTACAGTTTTGAATGGGGCTTGGATAACAATGGCTCATCTTCTGATAGTAATGACGAAATATATAGAGGCACTGCTCCATTTTCAGAGCCTGAAACTCAGGCCATCAAAGACTACTGTGAGTCTAATGAATTTAAAATCGCTTTAAACAATCACTCTTTTGGAAATGTGCTTATCTATCCATTTGGGCACATTCAAGATGCCAGTCAAGATATCACGACCTTAAATTCTTTTGCCAATCTCTTTACAGAGGAAAATGAATTTCGCTCTGGCAGAGTTTTCGAAACACTTGGCTATTTTGTAAATGGAGATTCTGACTCTTGGATGTATGGTGAGAGCTTAACAAAAGAACCCATCATAGCCATGACTCCTGAACTTGGCCCTAATACATTTTGGCCAAATCAAGAAGAAATTATACCCTTATCAAATTTGACTTTAAAGCAAAATCTTATGGCAGCATGGGTACTGCTCAATTATGGGATTGCAACTGATGCAAGTGATAAGTACTTTTCAAATGATATAAATGATTTTGATTTTAAGGTAAGGAGATATGGATTTAAAGATGGAATTTTAACTGCGAGCTTAAGTTCATCAGATCCAAATGTTACGGCTATTGGACAGCAAGTGGCATTTAGCATGAACCAAAATGAAACGCAATCTGGAAATATCATTTACACAGTTTCAAATAATGTTGCACTAGGCGATACCATCTTCATGACACTTTCTTTATCGAATGGTGCCATCAGTTGGGAACAAGAAATATTTAAAATCAAAGGAAATCCTGTACAAGAATTTGATGACCCTTTTGAAGACGCAGAGAATTGGCAAAACTTTAATGCTAGTAGTACTTGGGATTTAAGTTTTAGTGAATTTTATAGCAATCCTTTTTCTTTGGCAGATTCTCCTTTTTCGGATTATGAAAATAATATATCAAATGTTGTCACTTTAAAATCACCCATTTCTTTGGTAAATGCTGATAATGCAGAATTGAAGTTTAAAACAAAATGGGAAATTGAACCTGACAATGACTATGTACAGATAAAGGCTTCTGACTCTGGTAATATCTACTATCCACTCTGTGGTAAGTATACTAGACCTGGCTCCATTTCGCAAGCCTCAGGTCAACCTTTATATGACGGCACACAATCTGAATGGGTCTCTGAAGAAATGTCATTAATTGATTTTATTGGAGGTGATTTATACTTGCAGTTTGCTTTCACATCAGATGGAGACTTGACTATGGATGGCATCTATATTGATGACATTGAAGTCATCAGTTATGAAAATGGTATTGTGAATGTTGTTCCAATTTCGGCATCTGATTTTAGTATGATTGCTATGCCCGTCCCAGCTTCAGATTTTGTGACACTCGAAATTTCAATGGATAAGCATCTAGCATTAAGCCACCCAAAAATTGAAATATTAAATGCGGTGGGCCAACAAATGTATATAAGAGCGCTTTCATCTTTTGATGAGCAAAAGATTGAAATTGATGTTTCTCAATGGAGTGAAGGTATATATGTGTACAGACTCGTGGGAGATGAGCGCATCAGTCTGGGTCAAAAATTTGTTGTTACAAAATAAGATCAAGCCACCCTTTCGAGCCTTTTCTTGTATTCTAATAAAGGCTAATTAAAATTATTTTGTTGAAAATGGATGCTTGGATAAAGGCAAATGTGCAAGCTCATGGCACTGGTCATTCAAAGGGCTCAATGAAGCATTTCTAATTTGATGAACCAGTTCAATGGCTTTCTTACTATCATTTATAGAGAAGCCTTTTCCTTCTATGATTTGCTGATAACTTTTGGTATGTAAATCATCGAAGCCATTTGAAAAATCAAAAGTTTGATGGTCTAATTTTAGCATGCGATAGATGCTTTGATTATTCTCACGAACTTCTTTGGGTAAGGTTTCTGAATTGATACTTAAAAACCACTTAATATTGGCTTTTCTAAGTTTTAGTAAACCTGAAGCACGATCATGTGTATGATTATGCACCAAACTTTCCTCTACATCTCCATAGAGCCAAGTAAGAAGATCAAAAAAGTGAATACCAATATTTGTAGCAACGCCTCCCGATTTTTCTTTATCACCTTTCCAACTCGTATAATACCAAGAACCTCTAGAACTAATGTAGGTCAATTCCACTTCATGCTTTTGACCTTCTTTCATTTGATCAACCTGCTCTTTCAATTTAATCGCTTGCTCGTGCAATCGGAGTTGTAAAATGGTATATACTTTACCCTCATATTCTTTTTCTAAATCAGAAAGTGCATTTACATTCCATGGATTTAAGACCAAAGGTTTTTCACAAATCACATTTGAACCCATTTTCAATCCAAATCGGATATGTGCATCGTGCAAATAATTAGGCGAACAAACGCTTAGGTAATCTATTTTGCTACCATTCCGTTTTAATTTTTCAAGGTGTCTGTCAAAGCGCTCAAACTCAGTAAAGAATGCCGCTTTAGGAAAGTACTGATCCATAACACCCACAGAATCAAATTTATCCATTGCTGCAAGCAATGAATTCCCTGTGTCTTTAATTGCTCTCATATGTCTAGGAGCAACATATCCAGCAGCTCCAATTAGCGCAAAATGATTCATGTCGTACTTTATAAAAGACGAAAGTATATATAATTTGATATTTTGCGGCTATAATTTAAAAACGCTTTATCGAGCTTTCTTGAAAAAATTACTGCTTATATCATATTACTGGCCTCCAGCTGGAGGAGGAGGTGTGCAGCGTTGGCTCAAAATGTCTAAATATTTGCCAGAATATGGATGGACTCCAATTGTATATACGGCACAACCAAAAAACTTTGTAGCGGAGGATCAAAGTCTGGTGGATGAAATTCATCCTGATGTACAAGTTATCAGAACACCCATTTTTGAACCCTATGGTATTTATGCAAAATTTACGGGTCAAAAAAAAGGGAGTAGTAATTATTCTGGTTTTATTGATAATAAAAAACCCAGCTTAACTAAAAAAATAAGTTTATTCATCAGAAGTAATTTTTTCATTCCTGATGCTAGAAAATTTTGGATTAAGCCTTCAATAAAATATTTAAATAAATGGCTCAGGGAAAATCAAGTCGATGCGATAGTTTCAACTGGACCTCCTCACTCTATGCATGTCATCGCTTTAGCTTTGAAGAAAAAATTTCCACACATACCTTGGGTAGCAGATTTTAGAGATCCTTGGACCAATATTGATTTCTACCAAGATCTCAAGATGATGCCTTTTGCGGACCGAAAACATAGAAGATTGGAAAAACAAGTATTGCAAACTGCCGATGAAGTGGTGACGGTTACATGGAGTTGGTCCAATGAATTCAAAGAATTAAGTGGTGGGAGAAATATACATACCATTTTAAATGGTTTCGACCCTAAAGACTTTGAGCATTTTAAGATTGAAAAAACTTCAAAATTTATTATTTGCCATTTGGGATCTATGAACAAGGATAGAAACCCTGCTAACTTATGGAAGGCCATTAAACTTGTCTTAGATAAAAACCCATCATTTAAAAATCAATTAGAAATCCATTTAATAGGTCCTGTTGATCATACGATCCGTCAAAATCTACAAACCTATGGATTAGAAGCGTATACCAATTTTCAAAATTTCATCCCACATAAAGAGGCTATCCAATTTTTACAAAAATGTCAATTGTTGCTCCTACCAATCAATGACACTCCAAACAGTCAAGGTATATTACCTGGAAAATTATATGAATATTTAGCAACCAAAATTCCTATTCTCGCTCTTGGTCCATTGACTGGAGATATTGGGACCGTATTAAATGAGATGAAATATTGTGCCCTTAAATCTTACGAGGATCTGGAGGGGATAGAAAATTTTATCTATGAAGTATGGAATAATCCACAGGAAGCTGTCCATGACATAAATAAATATTCACGCCAAACGCACGCAAAAGATTACGCTCAATTGTTAAATTCTATGTTTCAAGCGAAGAAGCAAACATAATAAGATGGTGCTTCTCTGAAATATTTCTTGATTACAACTAACAATGCAAAGGTTTTTTCTCATTTTCGCGCTTTAATTCATGCTAATTAGAGCTTTTAAAAATGAAAACAGATTTTCTGAAAAAATTAGGACTCAAAAAAGTCAACAACGGAACGAGTACCGGATTGAAATCTACCAATTCAAAAGTACTTTTTAAATCTTTTAGTCCAGTTGACGGCTCCTACATAGGAAGTGCCAGTGTAACTACAAAAAAAGAATACGACAAGACAGTTAAAACGGCTCAAAAGGCATTTGAGAAATGGAGGCTTATGCCTGCTCCAGCTCGAGGAGAAATTGTCAGACAATATGGAAATGAACTAAGAACCCATAAAGAATCGCTTGGGAAATTGGTTTCCTATGAAATGGGAAAAAGTCTACAAGAAGGATATGGTGAGGTGCAGGAAATGATTGACATTTGTGACTTTGCTGTAGGTTTATCCAGACAATTATATGGATTGAGCATGCACTCTGAAAGACCCATGCATAGAATGTATGAGCAATGGCATCCGCTTGGGATCGTAGGGATCATTTCTGCTTTTAATTTCCCTGTGGCTGTTTGGTCTTGGAATGCGATGATCGCTATGGTATGTGGTGATGTTTGTATTTGGAAACCATCAGAAAAAACACCGCTATCTGCTATTGCTTGTCAAAATATTCTACAGAAAGTTTTGAAGGCAAATAATGTACCTGAGGGTGTTAGCTGCATTATCAACGGCGATGCTACAGCAGGTCAATACTTAACGGAAGACAAGAGAATTCCACTAGTATCTGCGACTGGATCAACAAGAATGGGTAAAGCTGTTGCTGCTACAGTCGGTGCGAGACTTGGAAAATCACTATTAGAACTTGGAGGTAACAATGCCATAATCGTAACTCCAAAGGCTGATATGAAATTAGTCCTAACTGGTGGGGTATTTGGAGCAGTTGGTACTGCAGGACAAAGATGTACAAGTACTCGTCGAATGATTATTCATGAAAGCATCTATGATACAGTTAAGAAAAAATTAGCCACTGCGTATAAACAAATAAAAATAGGTAATCCTTTAGATCCTAAAATGCATATGGGACCGCTCATTGATAGAGATGCGGTGGAGAATTATTTGTCTGCATTGATTAAGATCAGAGAACAAGGAGGCAACTTTTTAGTTTCAGGTGGGTCTATTAAGAATAAAAAAGGTGGATGCTATGTCAAGCCAGCAATAGCAGAAGTCACACCAGACATGGACATTGTGCAGACTGAAACATTTGCGCCCATTTTATACTTAATGAAGTATAAGACTTTGGACCAAGCGATTAAGATTCAAAACAATGTGCCTCAAGGTTTATCTTCAGCGATCATGACAGATAGCTTAAAGGAGGCTGAATTGTTTTTGTCAGTAGCAGGTTCAGATTGTGGTATTGCCAATGTAAATATTGGAACCAGTGGTGCAGAGATCGGAGGAGCATTTGGAGGTGAAAAAGAAACAGGAGGAGGAAGAGAGAGTGGTTCGGATTCTTGGAAAGCTTACATGAGAAGACAGACCAACACCTTGAACTACAGCAAGACGGTGCCTTTAGCTCAGGGTATCAAATTCGACTTATAACATTAATTAATAAATAAGCTTTATTTAAGATAAATTAACAGATAGAGTTTATATTTTGAACTAAATAAAATCAAATACGCTAAAAAATTTAATCAATATGAAAAAGACAATCTTTAATGCCCTTGTAGTTTGTTTATTATTTTTCTTAGGAACTGCAGAATTATCGGCTCAGAAAAAGGGAACGAAACAAAGATCTTCAGGAACGACAAGTTCTAGTGCAAGCACTAAATCAACTACAGGAACGATTCCTAATTTATACCTTGGTTTTGGAGGTGGTTGGAATTACCAAACTGGAATTTTTGGTTTGGAGGTAGAAGTACCTTTTGGAGAGAAAATTTCAGCAGATGCTGGAGTAGGCTTAGGCTTATTCAGATATAAAGCTTCTGTAGGGGCGAATTATTATTTTGACACTGTTGCAAAGGGATTTTCAGTTAATGGAGGATTTACTTACGCTTCAGGCATTTTAGGCGCAGAGGATCAATATGAAGGAGTTATAAATACTTCTGACTTTGATATCGTTGATGAAAACGGTGACCCTTATGTGGGTGAAGCTAGTATTTCTTTAAATGCAGCTCCAACTTTAGATTTAGGTGTTTCGTATAATGCCCGATTGGGCAACAAAAGTAAATTTGTTATTACACTTGGTTATGGTGTAGCTCTAAATGATGCTTTTACTATTGAAACCGATGCTGCATTTTTTGATACTGCAACTCAAACTGCATTAAAAAGAATTTCTCCAGGTGGATTTATGATTGGTTATAAATTCATCTTCGGAATCGGAGGATAAAAAACAAGATGTACAATTTATATAAGCCAGAAAAGGAATTAATTTTTTTTCTGGCTTTTTTATGCGTCATCTTAAGATTTATCAAATCTTGCAAGTAAGTACATTAACTTTTTAATAAGTTTTGATTATGATAAATTAAGACTTAGCGTATTTATTTTGGTAATATTGAAATCAAATTGAAAAACTATAAATCAAAATCAAATGAAAAAAAACATCTTTACTTTCCTAATGATCATGATTGTATTTTTATTAGGTACCGCTGAATTATCTGCGCAAAAAAAAGGAACAAAACAAAGAACATCTGAGAGCACAAGTTCTACAGAAATTACAACAACAAGAACTAACACCATTCCAAAATTATACCTAGGTTTTGGTGGCGGTTTTAATTATCAATCTGGTATTATTGGCTTAGAAACTGAAATTCCATTGGGAGAAAAATTTGCTATTGATGGTGCAGCTGGATTGGGTTTAGGGAGATTTAAAGCTTCTGTTGGCGCCAACTATTTCTTTAAGACTGTTGCTCAGGGGTGGTCAGCAAATGCTGGATTTACCTATACATCAAATATATTCGGAGCCGGATCTGAAGAAGATGTTCCCGTGTCAGCTGGTGACCTTTTATTTGAAGACCTTGATGGAAATCCTGTCAATTATGCTGGAACCGTAAATTGGACTTTTAATGATGTCCCTTCGGCCGATCTTGGCTTATCTTATAATGGCAGACTGGGGAATAAAAGCAAATTTGTTCTCACATTTGGTTATTCCTTTCCTTTCAAGGAAGCCTTTGAAATAAAACTTGATGATGATAATGTGAGATTAGAAAGTACCACGCAAACCGTTTTTAATATTTTTTCTCCTGGTGGATTTATGTTGGGTTACAAGTTTATTTTTGGAGTAGGGTAAAAAATATAAAGCTATAATATTGAGACCTTATCATTTGATAGGGTCTTTTTTTTTCAATTACCTCTTGATGAGTTTTCCCTTAATCACGTCTTTCAAAAAAGCTTCTTTGTAAGTATGTCCTATGGGAATTTCTTCGCCAACAATATTTACAAAGTCAGTTTCAACGGTATCTATTTTATCTATATTAATAATGTATGATTTATTAACACGATAAAATATTTTTTTAGGAAGATGCGACAATATGGTTTTTACATTCATCGCAGTTATGATTTTCCTATCAGCCGCATGTATACTGACATAGTCTTTTAATCCTTTGATATAATTTATTTCTTGATAAAATATTTTAACAAATTTTCTATCTGCCTTTACATAAATAAAATCATCAGCTATTTCTTCAACCTCATGTGGTCTTTGATATAAGTCAAATAATTCTTTGGCCTTATTCACGGCTTTCATGAATCGTGCAAGTCTTATAGGCTTTAATAAATAATCTACAACATCTAATTCGAAACTTTCAATGGCGTAATCTGTATAAGCCGTAGTCATTATCGTAAGTGGCTTTGATTGAAGTGTTTTTAAAAACTCTGTACCAGTGATTCCTGGCATCTGAATATCCAAAAACATGAGATCTACTTTTTGACTTTGCAAAAAACTGCCAGCTTCCATCGCTGATTTAAAGCTACCAATTAAAGACAAGTCCGAAACTTCTTCTATATACTGCTTGATACCCTCTCTAGCTAAAGGTTCGTCATCTACAATGATACATTTCATAAACTTAGATTTAATCGAACTTTATAAACTTCATCCTGATCTTGAATTTCTAATTCATGTTTTTCAGGATATAATAACTCTAATCTTCTTTTCACATTTGGAATTCCTATTCCGCCTTTAAGACTTTGTTCAATGACTTTTGACTTTGAATTTTCAATTTCAAATTTCATCAAATTTTCCTGTACATCAATAATTATTTTTATATACGATTCTCTTTCGTTGGTTACGCCGTATTTAATCGCATTTTCTACAAAGGGAAGTAAAAGTAATGGAGCAATCATTTTATTTTCAGCTTCCCCATTTACGAGGAAAGAAATATCAGTTTCAGAAGTTCTAATTTTATTGAATAGAATATATTTTTCTAGGTATTCAATTTCATTTTTTAAATAGACCTTTTCTTTTGAGCTATCGTAAAGTTGATACCTCAATAAATCCGAAAGATCTAGTATGGCATTTCCTGCTTCTTTTGAAACCTTGTTACTTTGTACGTATATATTATTTAATGCATTAAATAAAAAATGTGGATTGAGTTGATCTTTTAAATAAGCCAATTCCGTTTTAAGACTGTTATTTTCTAACTCTTGGATTTCCTTTTGGTGAATAAGAAAATATTTAAATACTTTAATACAAGCTGCTATTCCTACAATAAAACCTGTTACCATAAAGCCCCCAATAAAAAAAGTAAATTGATCTCTCAAGCCGTCATCAGGAAAGTGCTGATAATCACATATGAAATATGAGACAATGACATTGATTGCGATACTTAGTGAGGTCAGAGCCAAGTAAGACCATGTTTTACTCTTCAGTAAAAACTTAGGTACTAATACATACAAATTGAGATAGACCACTATGATGTCTAAGATCACGATGATAAAGACATGTCCATAATCTTCCATTGGTTCAGTCAAACCTATTAATGAAAGCAGCTCATCTGCATAGGTGAAGAACCAAAAAAATCCATGAAGAAATACTCGGTACTTTTTTTCAAATAAAAAATCGAGCTTCAGTCTATCGTTCATAATACAAAGTTAGGATTTAATTCATGTTGCTTAAAATAGAAAGTATAACAAAAAGGGCTTTTCGTATAAAATAAGCATAGCACATCTATAATACTCTTAAATCGGCTTTCTTGATCGTATAACTTCATGTCATTGTTTAATTAAAAAATTGAAAATGAATAAAGTTTTGCTTTTTGTCTTCACCCTTCTCATAATAAATGTATCCCTTACTGCACAACAAAGATCTTGTAATACGATGGATCATCTCGAAATGGAATTGAAAGAAAATCCAAAGAGAATATTTAAAATGGAACAAATTCAAAAACAACTGAATGAGTATATGTCTAATCTTGAGGATCGTTCTGCTCAAGTGCATACCATTCCAGTTGTTGTGCATGTGGTTTATAATAACAATTCGCAAAATATTTCAAACAGTCAAATTCAATCTCAAATGACGGTATTGAATGATGATTTTAGACGCTTAAATGCTGACGCTAATAATACTTGGCCTCAGGCAGCTGACATTGAGCTTGACTTTTGTTTAGCAAGTGTTGATCCATCAGGAAATACCACTACAGGAATTACTCGAACGCAAACCAATGTCACAACATTCACAGATGATGACAAAGTAAAGTTCACAAATCAAGGTGGACAAAATGCTTGGAATACGCAAAAATACTTAAACATTTGGGTGTGTAAATTGGATGGTTTTTTAGGCTATGCACAATTCCCAGGTGGAAACAGTGCTACAGATGGTGTTGTCTGTGATTACCAGGCTTTTGGTACAAATGGAACAGCCAACGCACCTTTTAACAAAGGAAGAACAGCAACGCACGAAGTAGGTCACTGGCTTAACCTTTATCATATTTGGGGAGATGGTGGATGTAACGTAGATGATGAGGTAGCTGATACACCTGAATCAGATGCACCAAATTATGGATGTGCTTCAAATCATAGTTCTTGTGGATCTGTGGATATGGTACAAAACTACATGGACTATTCAGACGATGCTTGTATGAATTTATTCACGCAAGGACAAAAAACAAGAATGCGCGCATTATTCGCGAATAACGGATTTAGGAATGGATTGCTTAGCTCTAATGGATGTGGTGACGGAGGAAACAATCCAACATGTAATGATGGAGTTCAAAATGGAGATGAGACAGGTGTAGATTGTGGAGGCTCAGACTGCCCTCCATGTAATAGTGTTTGTTCAGATAATGAGTTCAACTTAATTATTGTTCCAGACGATTACGGTTCAGAAACTACATGGGAGATTAAGTCTGGTAATAATGTTTTATACGCTGGAGGTCCTTATACTGATGGCAACTCAAATCCTATAAGTGTAGATCTTTGTCTAGCTGATGGTTGTTATGACTTTGTCATCAATGATAGTTATGGTGATGGTATTTGTTGTGATTATGGAAATGGATCTTTTGAGATTACTGATGATCAAGGAAATGTAGTAGTAACAGGAGGTAGCTTTGGCTCCACGCTAACTGAAAACTTTTGTGCTTCTGGAGGAAATGATCCAGGCGATGCAGATGCTGGGGTAAGACGAATCGTTAGACCTTTAGCCACACAATGTAATCCTACATTTAAACCAAGAGTGCAAATCAAAAATTATGGAACTGTAGCCTTAACATCTGTAGATATTAAATATCGAACGGATAACAATCCATACTCCAATTTCTCTTGGACGGGTAATTTAGATCCAGGCAAATTTAAAACCATCATCTTACCCAAAGAAACTTTCCCTACAGGATCTCATAGCTTTGATGCCTATACAGAAAATCCAAATGGGGCCGGTGACATTAATCCTAATAATGATGATAAAAGTAAAAACTTTGCCATAACAGGTGATGTCATAAAAGTACAGATCAAACCTGATCAATATGGATCTGACATAACTTGGGAGTTAGTAAACGAAAACAATGATATCATCTTGAGTGGAGGTCCATATCCAGATGGTAATCAAAGTTGGAAGATAAAATCCATTTGCGCGCCTGTTGATTGTTACACTTTTAAAATCTATGATTCTTATGGAGATGGTATTTGCTGTGACAGTGGTAATGGAAAGTATAGAATTAAAAATAGCGCAGGAGCCACTTTGATAAGTTCAAATGGTCAGTATGGTTCTTTTGAAGAACAAGATTTTTGTACAGATGGATCTGCTAGAGTTGGCAGTCCTTATCGTGATGAGAAAGTGAATAAACGATTCAATGTATTTCCGAATCCAACAAATGGAATTGTACATGTACAATTTGAATCTTTAGACGAAGAAGTAGAAGTTGCAGTTTATAATATGCTAGGTCAAAAAATCACTTCAACACTAACATCAAATAGCGTCGCAAGCTTTGACTTGCAAAGTAAGCAAGCAGGCATGTATATCGTCAGAATAGAAAATGATGTGAGACAAGAAACGCAAAAATTTATGTTGGTAAATCAATAAACGTTTCCTGCAAATGAAATTTAAAGCTGGTAAGCAGGGTTGCTTACC
>CALGNN010000190.1 GCA_937961455.1 uncultured Saprospiraceae bacterium | reverse complement strand
AAGATAGCACCAACACCGACAATATTATTTGGCTTGGAAGAAGATTGGCATACATGGGACGCTATGAAGAAGCTATTGTAGTTTATACAAAAGGCATTATGAAAGATCATAATGAAGCCCGTTTTTATAGGCACCGTGGACACAGATATATTTCTCAAAGAAAATTTATAGAAGCTATAAATGATTTTGGGATAGCCACAGAATTAACCAAAGGAAAGCCAAACCGAATAGAACAGGATGGAATGCCAAATGCACAAAACATACCCATCTCTACTTTACAAGGAAATATTTGGTATCATCTAGGCCTGGCCTATTACCTCAATCATGAATATGAAAAAGCTTTTGAATCATTCCTACATTGCAGGAATATTGGAAATAATGACGACAACATCGTTTCAAGCACCCATTGGTTGTTCATGATTCAAAGACGCATGGGGAATATTGACTTGGCAAACGAAATGCTAGAGCCCATTCATGATAAAATGAATATCATCGAAAATCACTCCTATTACGATTTATGTAAATTATATAAAAACCTTATTCAAAGAAAAGCGCTTCAACCCAAGGACGGCACATCAGCGGGAGATGCAGTATTATATGGACTTGCCAATTGGGAATTCTATAATAACAGAAAAGAAGAAGCCAAACAAGCATATGAATCCCTTCTTGAAAATGGAAGCTGGAATTCTTTTGGGTACATTGCTGCAGAGGCCGATTACCTAAAATATTTTAGGTAGTACAAGGAGGTCTAAATGAATTGTTGCTTGACGCGTCTCGCGTCAAGCTTTTGGCAATGTCGAACTAAAGGAAGCACAAGGCACCCTTTAGCATATTTAGTAGCACAAAAGTCAATTGCATAAAATTTATTCATTTCCAAAAGACGAAGTTTGTATCTTCAAAACTCATACAAAAGCATTTTTGCTTTTAGCCTAAACCTTTTTTTCATGAAACATTTATTTGCTACATTCTTTGTACTGCTATTTGTCCTTTCTTGTGAGGTAGAAACTCCTGAGACATACAGTCCTAAAAAGGCACCAAGCCCTTGGTTTTATATGCAGCGAGCCTTCCCTCATGAAAAAGTAGATCAGAATAAATACTTTGATGCTGTGCAAACTGCACAAAAAATGCGCAGTGAATCTTTAGAGGATCGATGTGATAATTGCACTTGGGAATTCTTAGGTCCTACTAACATTGGAGGAAGAATTGTCGACCTAGAATCACCAGCACATGATATCAACACCATTTACGCCGCAGCGGCTGCTGGGGGAATATTTAAATCAACAGATAAAGGTTTGACTTGGTCGGCGATTTTTGACGATGCTATGAGTTTATCTATAGGTGACATTGGCTTAAGTTCAGATGGCAACACCTTATATGTTGGAACTGGGGAAGCCAATGGAGGAGGTGGATCTATTGCTTATGATGGATTAGGTGTTTACAAATCTCAAGATGGTGGACAAACTTGGCAACACATGGGATTAGAAAATGTAGGAAGCATTGGAAGAATTATCGTTGATCCTAAAAATTCAAATAGAGTCATTGTCGCAGCCATGGGAAGCTTGTTTGGTAATAGTGAAGATCGAGGTGTTTACCATACCAATGATGGAGGAGAAAGCTGGAGTAAAATACTTTATAGAGATGATAAAACTGGAGCCATTGATCTTGCTATGGATCCATTTAATTCAAGTATTATTTATGCAGCCATGTGGCAAAGAGAACGCACTCCACAAAACATCAACTATTCAGGAGAAAACTCAGGTATCTATAAATCTACTGATGGAGGAGGCAGTTGGACAGAGCTTACTAATGGCTTGCCAATCTCTGGAAATCAAAAAGGGCGAATTGGCTTAGCTGTATCAGAGCGTGCACCATCCAATGTATGGGCCATCTATGCAAATAGTACTGGAACTATTCAAGGAATATATAAATCACTCAATGGTGGTTCTTCTTGGTCTGCCGTATCAATAGATGGTATTTCTAATCCTCCTTATATGTGGTGGTTTGGTAAAATTTGGATAGATCCAAATGATGAAGATGTCGTAGTGGTAGCCAGCCTTCATATGTATCGTACTGAAGATGGCGGTCAAACTTGGACCAGAATATTTAACGGTGCGCATGTTGATCAACATGCCTTAATCATCCATCCTACCAATTCAAATTTTATTGTTTCTGGAAATGATGGAGGCATTTACATTTCTGAGGCAGCTGGCAGTTCTTATGCAAAAGTCTTTGATCTCCCAATCACCCAATTCTATACAGTCGAAGTGGATCCACAAAATGAAAATAAAGTATTTGGAGGAACGCAGGATAACAGTAGCATGCGCACCTATGGCCCTTCAGACGATTGGAAAATCGTTTCTGGAGGAGATGGTTTTGTTGTGCAGGTAGATCCCCTCGATTCAAATTATGTCTATACCGAATATCAATATGGTGGATTCTTAGCTTCTACAAATGCTGGCAATTCCTTTTTTTCAGCAACAAATGGAATTGATCCCGCAGATAGAAAAAACTGGCAGTCGCCATTCATGATTAATCCACATAATAATATGCAGTTGTTTTTTGGTGCCAATCGAATGTATCGAACAGATGACCGGGCAGCATCTTGGTTTCCCATTAGTCCAGATTTGACCAATGGTGACGGCGGTGGGAATCGTACTTATGGAACCATCACAACCATGGACATCTCTCCTATCAATAGCGATATCATTTATGCAGGTACAGACGATGGCAAAATATGGATTGGAGAAACTTCTGGAGATAACTGGACAGAAATAACAAATGGTTTACCTCTCGCTTGGGTTACACGCGTAAAAGCAGATCCTTTTAATGAAGATTTTGTATATGCGACACTCTCTGGATTCAGATATAATGAAAACGAGGGTAATGTATATTTCTCACCAGATAAAGGACAAAGCTGGGAAAACATAACATACAACTTAGTCAATGCACCTGTAAACGATATAGAAATAAATACCATTACCGGAGCTCTTTATATTGCTACAGATGTTGGTGTATTTATTTTAGAAGAAGATGCTACTGAATGGAGCTTATTAAATACAGGGATTCCCAATGTAATAATTACAGATTTAAAGTTTCATGAACCCAGTCAGTATTTATACGCTGCTACCTATGGAAGGTCAATGTATAAATTGAATACACAAGAATCAGTTCAAACCAATCAACTATTCAAAGAAAATTTTAAGGTTAATATTGGACCAAATCCAAGTACAGGATCTGTAAGTATTTCTGGCAACACAGAAAAATTATTACATCTTGAATTTTCACTATTAAATGTAAATGGGAGTAATAAAACTTTTATTAAAAAAGCTCAAGTACATCATGATTTTACAATTGAATTAAATATACCTTACAAAACTGCTGGCACTTACATCTTACAAATAAAAGATTCATCTAGTTCTGCCATTGTATCAAAAAAAATAATACTCCTATAAATGAAATATAGCTTCATTTTCTTTCTTTTATCATTTGCAAATATTGCTTTCTGTCAAGGTGTTTTTTTGGATGAAAACTACGATGATTGGCAAAACATAGATGTCATTCATGAAGATCCAACTGGAGATGGAGTCTTTTCTAATATTGATTTCAGACGCGTGTGGGCAAGTAATGATGAAAAATTTTTATTTCTGAGAATTGAAACAGGGGAAGAAATAAATCTTCAAGACAACCAGAACATAACCGTTTATATTGATGTAGATAATAACCCTAGCACAGGAATTAGTATTGAAAATATTGGAGCAGAAATTTTATATAATTTTGGTCAAAGATCTGGTCAAATCTACAATGGTAATAATTCAATAAATGTAGGTCATAATGATGTAGGTGTTTTTAGCAGTCCTACTGTTAGTTCTGATGAATTCGAAATAGCTATCAGAAGACAGTACAGTAATTCTATAAGCTTCGATTATTTTATTGATGGTGAAATAAAATTCATTTTCAAAAATGGATCAAATGGAGATCAGGTGCCAAACGAAAATGCATTAAGTTATTCCCTTGACAATAGTTTAAATACGGAAAATATTCCTTTTGAGTTTGAAAAAGAATTAAGTGACTTCCGTTTATTATCTTATAATGTTCGTTTTGATAATTTATTTGAAAACAACTCTGGCGCTTCCCAATTGCGTTTAATAAAAGCTGTTAATCCCGACATTATCGCTTTTCAAGAAATCTATGATCACAGTAGCCAAGAAACTTCTTTACTAATTGAAAATACTTTCCCCAATCAAACTTGGTTTCACAGCAAGGTGGAGCCAGATATTATCATGGTAAGCAAGCACCCTATTAAAGAAAAAGAAGCTTCAGATGGAAATGGATTTTTTTTAATAGAAATAGATGATCAAGATGTATTAATTATTAATGCCCATCTTCCTTGTTGTGATAATGATACGGATAGGCAAGTAGAAATAGATAAAATACTTTCTAAAATAAGAGATTTAAAAAATGGAGTCGGTCCTTTTGAATTAATTGAAAACACTCCAATTATTTTATTGGGTGATTTGAATTTAGTTGGCGACTACGAAAACCAAAGAACACTGATCGAAGGAGACATTGCTAATAATAATGGTTTTGGCCCTGATTTTAATCCAGATTGGGACGGGAGTACATTTAAAGATGCTAAACCTGTGACTACCAATTTGCCCATGCACATTACTTGGTATTCACCTGGCAGCAGTTTCGCGCCAGGCAGATTAGATTATCAGATTTATACCGCTTCTGTTCTCAATGTAAATAATAGCTTTTCTTTATTTACAAATGCTTTGTCTATTGAAAGTTTGAATGAATTGTCATTAGAAATTAATGATAGTATGAATGGTTCAGATCATATGCCCTTAGTCGTTGATTACAGTTTCAATCCAAATACCGCAACTAATTCTCAGGTTGAAAAATTCATTAATGTTTTTCCTAATCCAACAAATAATCAATTATTTATTAAATCTCTTGGAGCCAATTATAAAGCAAAAAGGATTATACACACTAGCACTGGGAAAGAATATCATTTGAATCAAGATTTCCCAATAGATGTATCTTATTTAATGGACGGCCACTACATACTCGTCGCAGAGGATCATGAATCATTAATAAGAATACCGTTTGTTATAGGAAAGTAAATATTCATGTCACCCATAAAGGGTAATGGATGTTAAAAATGAAAATCTAAGATCGATCAAGCAGAGAGCTGTCTATCTATTAAAAAATATAAGTTGTTGATTAACTGATCTAGTTTAAGTGCGCAGTCGCGCTTCTCTTACTCCTAGCAATGTCGTGCTATGCTGCTTTGCATTTACCAATCCAACTTATGTGCATTATGTGTTTCAAAAAAATGAAAATCTAACATCAGTTAACAGCGGGCTGCTTATCTTTTAAAAAGATTTAAGTTGTTGATTTAATTGATCTTAGTTTAAGTGCGCAGTCGCGCTTCTCTCACTCATAGCACTGTCGTGCTATGCACCTTCGGTGATCGTTCGTTCATTAAAAAGAATATCGATATCCTGCATTGATTCCATACAGCGTATAATATTGACTTATATTATTATTATTCGCCGCAAAGTCACCAGGTATAAATCTTACCTTGGCAGCTAAGTATACCGAGCTATTATAATTTAATTTTAGTCCCATTCGCATCGACCCATAATATGAAATACCAATAGCCGTTCTAAATACATTCTCGTTTGGCAACTCAGTATAAGAGGCTACATTTCTATAAAATCTACCTGTGCTATGGGTATATAAATTTAGTTGCACTCCACCATCAATTCCATAAATAAAATTCCCTCTGTGATTTTCTAAGCCTAAGCCAAATGGAAGATCTACCAAGTGAATATAATAATGGTCAACAGAATTTCTTTGATAATTAATCTCCTTAATGATTTCTCCCATCACTACTGTAATAGTATCTCCAGTTTGAGAAGTTGTGGTAGAAATAATACCTATTGAGGTATCATATTCTGTCCAATTATGATTAAGTCTCATCTGTTCTGCTATTCTGGTATAAGACACTCCTGCAGTAATATAAAAAGGACCGTTTTCTTTTTTAATAATTGCAGAACTAGCAATATTTAAAGATTCTAAAGTTTTCTCTTTATCCTTACGCAACAAATACATTTCTTCATTTTCTTCTTCTTTTTCTATTAAGGCTTTATCTGCGAAAAATATTCCCGCTTCAATATTATAAGAAACCTTTACTCCTCCAGTTAAAAAATCAGGACATTCAACAGCCTCATAGGCTAATGCTCTTTCATAGTTAAGTTCATTATTCAAGTTTGATATAGTCGGAACATTAATCAATGATCTTTTTAATTCCGTATCATCTTTAATGATAGTCGATTGCTGCCCTAGCTTAACTGTCTCAGATGAAGCTCTTTCAATAAAAGATGTCGATTCTTCTTCGATTGGCTTTGGATACAATTTATTATTTGGAGTTTTTAAATATGTAACATTTGATGATTTATTAGTGTATTTTTTATTTGGAAAATTTTTAATATTTATTTGTTGATTATTGGCCTCACTTTCATGCCTTGATTGTTGATTTTTATTTTCTTGTACAGCGTTAGTAGAACTTAAAGCTTTTTCATTTACATTATTCTCGTTTACAAATTCTTGATTTTCCTCTGATAAATTTTTGTCATTATTATCTAAAAGTTTACCACTTATATTTTGATGTAAAAAGCTGTTTTTATCATCTGTAATTTTATTAATATTTAAACTATTTGAATGTAAATCATTTTTTATTCCCTTATCATTTACTGAATTAAAATTAAATGCCCAAGCGGAAATGAGTCCAAGTGCAATTAAACTAAAAAACCCAAAGTAATAATTGTACGATTTATTTTTAGACCCCTTATGTATTGCCTCAATAAGGGAGCCCGTATCGACATTAATTTCCTCAGCATTTAATTTCTGAGATAAGTTATTTTCAAATTCTTTATATTTCATCTTCCATTAACTATTAGGGATGATCGAAAAAAGTCTTTTTCTTTTTCTTTTGAAATAATTTCTATCAATTTAATTCTAGCTCTTGAAAGTGCAGCTCTAGAAGAACTCTCAGCAATTCCTAACATTACAGCAATTTCTTTATGCTTATATCCATCTACCACATATAGATTAAATACCATCAACAAATTGTCAGGTAATTTTTCAATCAATTTTTTTAAATCTTCTAACTGCAAATTGGCATAAGCTTCAGGCATTTCTACATTATCTACACTTTGATAATCTGTAATTGGAATTAAATCAAATTTTTTATTTTTTCTAGAAAATGACAAAGCACAATTCACTGCAATTCTCCTCATCCATCCTTCAAAAGAACCTTGTTCACTGTAGCTATCTATATATCTAAATATATTGATGAAACTTTCTTGCAGGGCATCCTTTGCCGATTCTCTATCACGAGAATAGCGTGAGCATACTGCCATTAACCTTGGTGCATACAATCTTACCAGTTCATCTTGCGATTTCCGTTCTGATCGTCTACACCCCGCAATTATTTCATCAAGCTGCAATTGTTATTTCATTTAATGTACTACTCGATATTGAATGCTTCATTTGCAATAAAGCATCCACTATTTAAATCTCTCACTACCAATTGGTATGAACCGCTTGGCAGCTGTTGGTTGTCATTTAGTGTTTTTAAGTCCGTGTTTAAATCATTTACTTCAAAAATTGATACTTCACCTATTTCACAAGAACTGCAATTGGCCAAAGCATCTATATTAAACGTTACAAATCCATCTTCACAAGTACCACATGTTGTGTTTTGAATATTTGTGATACTGAGTCCTTCAAATTCTGGTAAGTCGATATTATCCCAATTCTGACAACCATTAAAAGTTATCATATTGACTTCTGCACTGTAGCCGAATTCTAATACATCAAAACCTAAATTAAACTGATCTTGAAATACGAGATTAATACCATTGGCTCCATTAATTTCTACCTGAGCCAATAAATCTGTAAAGCTAAAATCATAGATATTATCTGTACAGCTTCCATTAGAAAATATCTCAGGAATCTGCTCTATATTTAAAACGACACAGTCTTCAAAATCGCAGCCATTCTGATTGGTGATAGTCACACAATAAGTACCTGGAACAAATACTTCTAGCATATCTCCAGTTGATCCATCACTCCATAGAAAGTTTAAATTAGAACCATCACAATCAGTGGCGATTTGTCCAAAGCCACAGAGATCTATAGCAGTTAAGTTGCATTGTAGTTGACCAATATCGTTTAGCGTAACCGTTTGAATTACAATACAATCATTTACATCTACAACCGTGATTTGATAAGTGCCTAAATCAACATTTGTAAATTCCGTTTGATCAACTATAATTCCTCCAGGTCCATCTACAGTGTAGGAATAGGGGCCTACTCCACCTGAAGCTAAAATATTAAAACTTCCATTCAAACCTCCACATACAGGTTGGGTAACATCTACAGATAGAGAAAGGTCATTATTAAAAATAATTTCATCACAAGCTATTTTATCACAGCCCGCATCATTATCTGTTACGGTTACGCAGTATAACATACCCTCGTTGATGCTTACATTTGCACCACTTAAACCCGTAGTCCAATTATAACTAAAATTCCCAGACCCATTTACAACCTCTGCCATTAAACTGGCTGTCCCACTCGGACATAGCGTCGATAAGTCTGCAATGATACTTACCTCGTGATCACAATTGAAGGAACAAATTTCCATGTCAATAGCTCCAGTAAAATCGATACTAAAATTTTGTGCCTGACTGGCATTTTGAGAAGCACCGTCATAGGCAAATATTTCAAAATCATCAAATGTTGCACAATTTACGCTTGCTAAATAAATGGTATAATTTCCCTCAGCATCTGTTTGTTGGAAATAATTCTGTGCATCAGTTTTAATAAAAATATTTGCATTTTCCTGTGCCTCCCCTAAGCAAGATACTTTACCAGAAATGGTGATAAAATCTACATTGATAATAATATCATTCAGTGCGATATTATTTATGAATGGACCAATAATTTGCTTATCAAAATCTTCATCACAATTTGGATCGAAAACAGACAATTCCAGGGCAACTCCTTTAGGTACATCCCCTCCAAAATTACCTTCAGAATCCGTCCATCCATACTTGGTACCAATTCCACTTGCTTTTATTCCAACTTTAAAATTTGCAGCTGGCTCACCATTGGATAATAAAATTTTACCATCCAATCTTATAATAGGAAATGGCGCATCCCAATTCCAAAAACTAAAATGACTGACCGTAGCCTTATATTGATTACCTTCTCTAATTCCTATTCCTTCTTCTATCCACATGCCTATGTCTTCATCAAAATGCCATAAAGGAATCTGTGCGGGGGCAACATCAAGATCATCATCAGCAATTGGCACAATGATTTCTGCGCTTGAACCTTCCTTTAATTGCAATTCATTCCCAGCGTCATCATACAATTCAACTGCTATCATTCCTAGAGTTCCTAAAACCACATTTTTGCCTTCATGATCAATACCAAGCAAGTCACCTGGCATCAAATCAGAAACATTCGGATTATCCGTCGCTATTCTTTGGGCACGAACATTAACTTGACCCTCAAATGATGATCCATCAATATTTACAATGGCCTGATCCGGAAAATTTATCGTACCACCATCAGACACTTCAACCTGGCCTCCTTCAGTACTACTGAATGTTTGATCTGTACTTAAGGAAATTAATTTTATGTGTGAATGTGCAATGCCGCCAGTTGGATATATATAATCTGAGCCTAAAATGAATCCATCTTTCTGAACCTTAAGATAATTGCCTCCAGGATTCAATAATATATTTTGGAATTTAAAAAATCCATGCTCATCAGTACTGCTTATGAAACCAGCAACACTAACCTCAGCATCTGCTACTGGATCACCATTAAAATCACTTACCAGTCCTTGTATATCACCTTCTTCTTGCACATAGTTTGTACTGCCAGTGATTACATTTTCTGAAGAATTTTCAGTAACGGTATCTTTGTGGCATGAGTTGAAAAAAATCAATAACGATGCTATAATTAAAAGTCGTGCATTCATCTTTTAAAATTCTTTTAAAATATAAGCCATTTCAATGAGAAAGGCTCATAATATTTACAATTTGGTCTAAAGTTCTGGCTAAGAACTGTACTGATAAGAATAATTTTGATCGCAAAACGCTGCAATCATTTTTAATATTTTTTTACACAGAATCAGCTTAGAACAAAAATCTTCCAATTCATTAATTCATTGTTTACCCTTACATTTAAATTCTTTAGATTCCTTATTATTGGAAACATCAAATAGTACATCATGATCCTCAAGAAAACCTATTTGCTCCTTTTGACATTATTTCTTTTTGCAACTGCTAAAACGCAAAATTTAGAAGATCTTCCCCTTTTCGACATAAATGAATTAGCCTATGAAGGCGCCTTTAGAGTCCCAGCTTCAAGCTTTGGTAATTCTTCCATGAATTATTCTCAGGGGCCTATTTGTTACAATAGTAAAAATCACTCCATCTATATTGTTGGTCACGCTCACCACCAAGAAGTAGCAGAATTCGAAATTCCAGGAATCATAAATAGTGAGGAACTCAGTGATTTAAATATGGCGGACCCTCCTTTGCAAACATTTGTTCCATTTTTGGATAGCACAACTGATGGCAATCCCGAAAACATAGATCGAATCGGAGGAATGTTTTATTATAAAGCAGCTAATGAAGAAAAACTAATTTTAAATGCTTTTGAATATTATGATGCTGCAGCAAATAATACTTTAACGACCATCATTGTAAATGAAGCTGATGATTTATCAAACAGCAGTGTAGATGGATATCTCAAATTTGAAGGAGGAGCGGGTCATACCAGTGGGTGGATTTCTCCTGTTCCTCTAGAGTGGCAAGACACGCTTGAATCAAATTATATAACAGGCCAATCAAGCGGGCAACCGATCATTGCCAGATTTAGTGTGGGCCCTTCTGCCTTCGGTTTCAAATTAGATGATTTGTTAGACATGACTGATCCAATCCCTACAAACAAAATGTTGGATTTCGATCTTGCCAATGCATTGAACAGTGACTTATTCAATGAATCTCTAACCAATGATCTCTGGACACATTTATCAAGAGCGACTTATGGTTTTATCGTTCCTGGGACTCGCACTTATGCAACTCTAGGTTACAGTGGAGGTCATGCTAGCGGTGTTTGCTATAAATGTGAGCAAAACAATGGAGTAGTATGCGGAGGATATTGTGCTATTGACACTTCGGACTATGACCAATATTATTGGCTTTGGGATATGAATGATCTCTTAGAGGTAAAGGCAGGTAATCTCAACTCATATGATGTAGTACCTTATGATTATGGAGTATTTGAGACTCCATTCCAAAATGAACATAAAGAAATTGGTGGCGGAAGCTATGATCCCATTTCTGGAAATCTTTATTTGACAATTCAAAAAGCAGATAATGGTCAAAGTACTTATGCGAACCCTCCTGTTATCGTAGTGTATTCAACCAAGACCGTTTCATCGGTCGATGTTTTTTTATCCGATAATGAGATCAGCTTATACCCTAATCCAACACAAGATGTTTTTGAAATAAGGGGGCCTATTTCAAATTACAATATTCACATTATAGATGTCTTGGGTAATATTTATCAAAGCTTCACCTCAGGATCCGATGAACTGGATATTGATATTTCTAATTTGCCAAGTGGGATATACTTTATTAATATTCAAAGTAATACTACCTCGGATGTGTTGCTCAAAAAAATTATAAAACAATAAATATCATTGCGGCGAGGCCAGATCTAATGCTTCTTTATGTTCTTCAAGCACCTGGATGATAAACTGGATTAAGTCCTTTATATCCCAGCCTATAAGTTCTGCGCCTTTGTATACTTCGTCTCTATCTACCTTTGCAGCAAACTTTGGGTTTTTTAATTTTTTGATAACTGATTTTACTGCCATCCCTTCAATCTTTGTAGGTCTTATTAAAGCAGCAGCAACAACAAATCCAGTAAGTTCATCTGCAGCAACAATACATTTATCTAATAGAGATTCACGTGGCACATTCCATTTGGTATAATGCCCAGCAATAGCGTGTGCAACTTCTACTTCTCCCATTTCCTCTAGTTTCGCTACAATAATATTTGGATGTTCTTCTGGATACTTTTCATAATCAGCATCATGCAATAATCCTGTGATTGCATATTGCTCTTCATCCGCTCCGAAGTGTTTAGCTAATGCAGTCATTACCAATTCTACAGTTCTTGCATGACGTCTCAGAGAATAGGTCTCCGTCATTTCATCAAAAATATTTCTAGCTTCTTGAATATTTAAGGCCATAAGCTTTATTTAATTAAAGTGAATTTAATCCTTTTGCTTTTTTAATATAAAAGACCCAAACAATAAGATCATAAAACATAAAGCAATTAAAGGAATGGCCAAGTCAAATCCAAACAATAGGTATTTAGGAAGTACCTCATAATAAAAGAGTAAGAGTAATATTTCTCCTATTACAATGGATGCAATAGCAGCAAATGGATGAACTTTCTTCCAATGCAAAATGGCATAGGTAACGGGAAATAATAAAGACAAACCAGCGAATGCAATTCTGCCCATATCAAAAATCGTATCAAAGGGATTTGCTGCAATAGCTAAACCTACTATGGCCAAAATCACCACCCAAATACGACCTATGTAAACCTGCTTTTGAACATTAGGCTTTTCCTTTTTGAAAATAGTATAAAAGTCTCTAGTTACAATCGTACTTAAAGCTAAAAGTTGGGAATCCAAAGTTGACATAAAAGCTGCAAGTGCTCCAGTCATAACTAATGCACTAAACCACTCTGGACTGTGCTCCACCAACATCATTGGCAAAATTTGATCTGCTGCCTTGCCCTCAAGACCAGGAAAACTTAAATGACCAAAAACACCAATAATAACTGGAAAAATCGAAACGATGATCGGAATAAATCCATATAAAATTCCTGATCGCTTTAAGGTATTCAAATCTTTTGCGATATAGAATCTCATAAATATTTGTGGAAACATGGGAATGCAAAATATCCAAAAGACGAGTAAGCTAAACCACTTTTGTGGTGTATAAACTGATCCAACACCCTCCCTTTCAAAAAGCGCAGGTTTCAAATCCATCAACTTTTCATTTGCTTCTGCAAATCCTCCCAAATTAGTGCTAATCACAATCACAGCTCCAAGCATCAATCCAAAAGCAAGAAGTCCTTGCTTTAAATCTGTTTTTGCTACACTACTCATACCACCAATCCAAACATAAATGATGGTAAACAAAGTCAATAATGCTGCTCCAAAAAAATACGAGATGAGTCCTCCAGAAATCTGCTCAATCAAATATCCTGCACCAACTATTTGGAGGGCCAAATAAGGAAAAGTAAACAAAATCATAACCGCTGCATATATCATGCTAAGTGGTCTGCTTTTGGTTTTATCATAGATTAATTCAGCTGGTGTAATGTAAGAATTTTGCTTGCCAAGTGTCCATACCTTTGTACCAATGAGATAAAACGAAAGACAAGCAAAGGCTGTACCCAAAGCCATGATTATATAATAGGCATATCCAATTCGATAGCCTTCACCAGCAAAACCTAAAAAATAAAATGCTGAAAAATTAGTCGCCAGTATGGTAAAAAATAAGGCTAGCGTCGACAATCCTCTATCTGCGAGGAAATAAGATTCTGCAGTTTTAGATTTAGCTGATGCTCCTCTGAGACTTCCTACAAATACAAAAACAAAATAAACAATGAGTATGGTTAAAAACATCTCTTACTCTTTCCAAAAATGTTTCATGAACAATGCATATGCAACAATGAATAATATATGAATTAGAAGGAAATAAAATATCCATTGTGGGAATCCAAATAATGAAGACTTCAATTCCCAATCAACAAATAAATAGTCTTGACTGAGCAGTATGATAAAAATGAAAACTAGCAACCAAAGAAATCCTTTCTTTTTCATATTATAATTTTACAAAATCTTCCTTTAGCACATTGTGCAAATATTCCAACATAAAATCTGATTCTGCTTTTCCGAAAAGCATCGGTGGTTTGATTTTGATTACATTTTCATCTGGACCATCCGTGCTCATCAAGATGCCAAAATTGCGCATACGTTCTTTAATATAGCTTGCTTGTTTTGTGGCTGGTAAATCATCCTGCATAAATTCTATACCTAAAAATAAACCATGACCTCTAACATCTGCTATTAATGGAAAGCTGGATTGTAAATTTTTCAATTCGTTCAATAGATAATCTCCAGTTTCTTTGGCTTTCATTTGGAGCTGATCCTCATTCACCACATTTAGTACTTCTTGAGCAATTGCCATTGATACTTGATTTGCACCAAAGGAGCTGAAAAACTCCATGCCATTGTTAAATTTATCTGCTACCTCTCGTGTGCATACTACTGCACCAATTGGATGTCCATTTCCTATAGGTTTACCCAGCGTTACAATATCTGGTACTACTCCTTGAAGTTCAAATCCCCAAAAGCTGTCACCGACTCTTCCAAATCCAACTTGTACTTCATCGACGATACAAAGTGCACCATCAGCTCTTATTAAATCAAATGCTTTTTTTAAATAGTTTTCAGGTAATACAATTTGGCCTCCACAACTTAAAATGCTTTCCGTTATAAATGCTGCAGGAGCTCTTCCTTCGTTTTTAAGCCTACCCAAACCTGCTTCTATTTCAGCTACATATAAGTCAGTAGCTGTTTTCGGATCTCTATATTTTCCTCTAAATAAATCAGGCAAAACCAATTTATGAATATTGTGTTTAGAACCCTTACCTCCCTTACGATCAAATTTATAGGAACTGATGTCTATGTTGGTACTGGTATTTCCATGATAGCCCATTTCATGAACAATATATTCCTCCGATCCAGTACATACTCTCGCCATCCTTAGGGCCAACTCGTTGGCCTCACTTCCTGAGTTTACAAAATAACAAACCTCTAAACCCTTAGGCATTTTTGCAATGAGAGACTCTGCATATTTTAATACATTTTCATGAAGGTATCTTGAGTTGGTATTTAAAATTCCCATTTGATTCTGACCAGCTTCAACTACTCTCGGATTTTCATGACCTACATGAGCTATATTATTAATGGTATCTAAATATCTTCTACCAAAATGATCTATTAAGTAACAGCCTTTTCCTCTTAATATATGCAGTGGCGATTTATAAGATAAACTCAAGTTTTGTCCTAGCACTTTAGTTCTTCTTTCTTTTAAATCTTCCAGAGAGATCTTGTGTGTTTGCACATTAAGTTCTGGAAATAAGATTGAAGGATCTGGGCAAATTTGCTCACAAAAATTTCGATCGATTGCATTGGCAACTCCTATAAAGTCATTTTTGTCATTAAACATATTTAGGATAAGCTGAAAATGAAGATGGGGAGGCCAATCACCATTTTCATGTAACGCACCAATTTTAGCCATCGGATTACCTTGCTTAATAAGCATACCTTCTTCTAAACCATCCAAGGAGTCCAATGATAAATGTCCATATAATGTATAAAATATGCCTGTTGGGTATTCATGCTTTAAGATTATCGTCGGCCCATAATCTCTGGCTTTATCATTATTATGAAAACTAAAAACCGTCCCATCATAAGGAGCCACAATTTCTGTACCTGCCTTGGCCCAAAAATCCATACCCATATGCATGGAGCGATATTGAATACCATTGTTGTTACGATAAGTATACTGTGGTGTAATATAAAATGGTCGGCATTCCATATATCCACCGTAGGCAATGTCTATTGAAGCGTCTTCTAAGTGTCGTTCGATGGTTTTTAAAAACTGCACATCATCTCCATAGCTTGAATGTTTAGCTAAGATTGGGCTGTCAATTGCTAAATTGATATGAGCCATTTTTTCCATTCCTGTTCTTTTAAGAGGAAATGAAAAATTAATATTCTTTGCCCAATTCTTAAATGCATCACTCGTGTTAAGGCCAATCGCTTCCTTAAATCTTAGTGTTGCATAGTCTGGATGAATCCTTTTCAATTTATGTAAAAGCTCCCAGGCTGGCTTCTCACTGATTTGCAAATATGGATCTTCAGGAAACTCCTTTTTTCTTATTGCAGAGAAAGTCACGCTTATCATCAGTCTGGCTGCAATAGCATAATAGAGCGCCTGCATTTCACTTTCTTGCAAGGGATTGACTGTGTGATAATTGCGGATAATACTCAATGCCCTTTGCATAGGATCATGGCAATTCATCATAGTGTACGCAAGGCAGACACCTAATTCATTGATCCTTGTGGATTTAATCATATCACCAAAATCAATAAATCCAACGACCCCTTTATCTGACAGGAGGATGTTATAGTCGTTTAAGTCATTGTGGATTATCGTTTTGGGTAGTTGAGAAAATAGGGCTTGCTTTTCGTTCATGGCTTTATAAAAATGATCCATGACTATTTTCTGCTCTCCCTCAAAAATCTCAATGTGTTTTTCAATCCAAGTATATTGGCTGATATCCCATTGGAATGATCTTTCACAAAAGGGATGTTCAAAATTGGTCAATAATGCATCTAGTCTTCCTGCTTTTTCTCCTAAGCTTTTACAATCCTTATCTAGGATGGGGTTTTTATTCGCCCAAAGATTTCCTTCTACCCAGCTTAATAAATGTGTCTCGTAATGCTTAGCTTGATATTCAATACTAGACCTTAGTTGTGCATCCTTTGTTTTTATAAGAACCGGCAATTCAATAGAATGATTTTTTGATGCTAAATGAGTGAGCACTTTTTCGATCATATCGAAAAATCCAAAATCCCTATCAACAGCATAAAGTTTAAGAATGGCTTTTTCACCATTAGTAGTTCTAACTAAAAAATTAAGGTCTAACTCCCCAGGCAGGGCTTTTAATATTTCTGAGATTTCATAAATTGATGAGATCTTCGAAATTAATTCTTCATTGTTTTGATTCACCTTCTTGAGCTAATATAACTTTCCAAATATTCAGCAAAAAGTGTTTTGATTCTGTGTGAAACAGGCCCGGGCTTGCCTTCTCCAATAGTAATATCATTTACTTGGACAACAGGCAATACAGCCTTTGTAGAACTTGAAATGAAAGCTTCATCAATTTCTTGTAATTCATCTACATGAATATCTCGTTGTTCTACTTCATAATGCTCAGTACCCAAACGAATAATATTTTTCCGAGTTATACCCATCAACACATTTGAAATGGGTGTAATGATCTTTTGATCTTTTATCAAAAATAAATTTGATCTAGCGGACTCAGACAAAATACCGTCTTTAACAAATAAAACATCATTTGCATTTTCCTCGACTAATTTAGGCATGGTTCTGATAGCCGTATTATAGTTTAGTGTTTTAATCGTTGGACTTTCTCGCACAAAATCCACTAAAAGCAATTTGATGCCTTTTTGATAAAGTTCTTCAGATAAGTATTTTAGAGGATTCTGAATTAAAATAATATTTGGCTTACTTGGGGTATAACCATCTTCTGCATAACCTCCGGTTAATACAATTTTAATTCCAGAGTAGCCCATATCGTTTTTAGCAATCAATTCTCTCATCTGGGCAAGAAGTTCAGCCCTCGAATATGGCACGGTTAAATGCATGGCATCAGCTGAGGTATAAAATCGATCAAAATGATCTTCAATGAAAATGGGCTTGTTTTCAATGACTCTAAAAAAGTCAAAAATACCATAGCCTCTTAATAATCCAAGATCAAATGGAAGTAGACAAGGTTCGCTTTCATGAAACATTTTGCCATTAAAAATGTAGTACTTCTGTTTATCCATTATTTGAACAGTTTATTTATACCTAATTCAAAATTACGAATAATTATTGCCCTACCTTGAACAAACACAAATCAATTACTATTTTCGAACTTAAATAATCACAAAACCCGAAAGAAGCATGTATGTAAATAAGAATTTTAATTTTAAAAGTATCATGAGGTTTAGCGGTGGCCATTTAATATGGATTACTGCTTGGTGTGCGTTGGTTACATTTGTATATGAATTCACCCACTGGGATGGATTTAAAATTCCTTGGTTGCCCGTCTCAATTATTGGTACTGCAGTTGCATTTTATATTGGTTTTAAAAACAATCAAGCTTATGATCGTTTGTGGGAGGCTCGAAAAATTTGGGGAGGAATTGTAAACGATAGTCGGGCTTGGGGTGCGATGGTGAAAGGATTTGTTAGCAATCAATTTAATGAAAACAAGATTGACAATGATCGTCTGCAAGCCATTAAGCAAAGACTGATTTATAGACATATCGCTTGGCTCTACACGCTTAGAAATCAGCTACTAATCCCAACACCTTGGGAGCATATTAATCAAAGCAAAATGATTGCTGCTACAACCAAAAAGAGAATGAAGAATTTTGGGATTGGATTATTAGAAGACGACCTTACAGAAACTCAATTAAAGCAATTTTTGCCTTCTGAGGATTATGAAAGACTGATTAACTATCAAAATACAGCTACCCAAATTGTTGACGAACAGGCACAAGATCTGCAAGAATTAAGAGAACAAAATCTCATCGATGATTTTCGTCATATGGAATTACAAAGTCTATTGACAATATTTTATACGCATCAGGGTAAATGTGAAAGAATTAAAAAATTCCCACTACCTCGGCAGTATGGCAGCATGAGTTTTATTTTCGTAGGCATCTTCATCATTTTACTTCCCTTGGGCATGGTAAATGTTTTCCATGATTTAAGTCCGATGGGTGCATGGATTTCTATTCCATTTTCCGTGTTAGTTGGCTGGATATATTTAATGATGGAATTAATTGGAGATTATTCAGAAAACCCTTTTGAAGGATTGGGTAATGATATTCCAATGCTTTCTCTATGCCGAGTAATCGAAATTGATCTTAGAGAAATGTTAGGTGAAACAGAATTGCCGCCAAAAATTGAGGCCATTAATGGTGTACTTATGTAAGTAAGCATATTGAATGAAATTAACTCTGCTGTTTTCAATATTATTTTATACGAATGTATTTTCTCAGAAAATGGCGACGAATATTTATTTAATACCTGGCCAAGGTTCAGATCAAAGGATATATAATAATATTGAGTTTGATGAAAAATACGTCATTCATCATATTAAATATATGCTACCTGAAAAAGGGACTAGCATGAAAGAATATGCAGAAGCATTAGCTAGTCAAATAGATACCACAGAAAAATTTATCATTATTGGTGTTTCTTTAGGTGGAATGCTGGCTACTGAGATGTCTCACTTTTTAAACCCAGAAAAAATCATCATCATATCAAGTGCAAAGAATAGAAAAGAACTCCCGCACTCATACAGAATGCAAAAGTATTTTCCCTTATATAAATTATTCCCTCCCAAGGTAATTAAAACTGGAGCTAAAATTATGCAGCCCATTTATGAACCTGATAGAAATAATGAAAAAGAAACTTGCGTTGCTATGCTCAATGATAAAAATCCTTTTTTCTTAAAAAGGACTATTCAAATGATTATTAAATGGGATGCAACTCAAAGCCCTGAAGAAATTGTACATATTCATGGAGATAAAGATCATACCATTCCCATTAGAAATGTTGAATATACACATAGCATAGAAAAAGGTTCTCATATGATGGCATTGACCAGAGGTGAAGATTTATCAGAATTACTTAAAAGCATTTTATTGGTTGAGAAAAAGTAGAAATCATTTAAAATATCTTTCCTTTTAAACCTACTTGTGAAATAAACTTATATTAAATAAAATCTAATTTGAAAATACTTAAAGTTCATTGAAGCTTTAATTGTTATTTAGTCGAGTTTTATACATGAAATATTTATGATCAATGTGTCGTAAAATTTGAACATGGAACAAATTATTTATAAAAAGGAAGAAAATAAAGTATTCATTAAAGAATTACATCAAAGAGTAAATCAATACTTTAATTCGAATAGTATTAGTAAAAAAGGAAATTATTTAAGCTACACTAAGGCTATTTTTTTCTTTGGAATAATATTTACTTCTTATTCGGCAATTTGGTTTTCCGACACCTTATTTAGTCTATTCTTGGCCTACGGTTTATCAGGTGTTTTTTCGATTTTCTTAGCATTAAATGTTGCACATGACGCCGCGCATGATACATTTAGTAATAATAAAAAAATAAACAATCTATTCCTGTATACTTTTGATTTATTAGGAGCAAGCGGATATATGTGGAAATTAAAACATGTGCATTCTCATCATGTACATGTGAATATTCCTGCGATGGATGCAGATATTAGTCAAGGAAAAATTATTAGATTATTTAATAAAAGTGTTTTCTGGAGCATACATAAGTATCAGCATATTTACATGCCATTTATATATTTATTTTATACACTAAATTGGCTTTTATATCGTGACTTTAAAGATCATTTTCAAAATTGTGTAAGTGGCAAACCTAATCTGATTCATTCTAAAAAATCGCTTTTAATATTATTTGCAGGAAAAATATTATATATATTTTTTTGGATCATTTTACCCATGATACTTATTCCTTTCAGTTGGTATCAATTTATTTTAGGATTTATATTTATGCAGTTTTGTGCTAGTATAACCGTTACAACTGTTTTAGCTTCAGCTCATGTAGGTGAATTTGCTCAATTTCCTGAACCCAATAAAAAGGGAGAAATGCCCTATTCTTGGGCACTGCATCAAATACTCACCACCACTGATTTTGCTACTAGTAATCCATTTATTACACATCTCTATGGAGGATTCAATCATCATGTGGTTCACCATTTATTTCCCAGCATCAACCATATCCATTATCCTGTTCTTACCGATATTTTAAAAAATACCTGTGATGAATATGATGTTCCTTATCAAAGAAATCCTAGTTTATGGTCAGCTATAAAATCCCATTGGAACTTATTACGTATTCGATCAAAAAATAATATTCCACCACAAATATTAGAAATATAGAAAGCAGCGTATCTTGCGATCTTTTTATAAACAAGATTGTTTCATCCATATATGATTCAAACAGATATTCTAATTATTGGAGCTGGGCCCTGTGGTCTTTTTACTGTTTTTGAAGCAGGTTTATTAAAACTGAGATGTCATCTAGTAGATGCCCTGCCTATTCCTGGTGGACAATGTGCAGAAATATATCCTAAAAAACCCATTTATGATATTCCTGGGTATCCAGAAATATTAGCAGGTGATTTAGTAGATAATTTAATGAAACAAATTGAGCCATTTAATCCTGGATTCACTTTAGGAGAAAGGGCAGAAAGTTTAGAGAAACAAGATGATGGAGATTTTCTTCTGATTACAAGTGAAGGCACAAAGATTAAGGCTCCTATTGTTGTGATTGCTGGAGGTTTAGGTTGTTTTGAGCCGAGAAAGCCTCCTTTAGAAAATATTACAGATTTTGAATCAAAGGGGATTGATTATATCATCAAAGATCCTGAAAAATATAGAGATAAAAAACTGGTGATTGCTGGAGGTGGTGACTCTGCTCTTGACTGGACCATTCTACTTGCGGATATTGCAGCTGAAGTAAATTTGGTACACCGAAGAGAAAGTTTTAGAGGAGCCTTAGACTCGGTTGACAAAGTGATGGAGCTTGCAAGAGCAGGAAAAATAAATCTTATTACCAATGCTGAGGTGATTGCTCTAGAAGGAGAAGAACAATTAAAATCAGTAAGCATCAAACCAAAGGGAGGCGAAGCATATAAAAAGTCTTTAGATTATTTCATTCCATTATTTGGACTGGCACCAAAATTAGGACCAATTGCTGAATGGGGTTTAAACATAGATAAAAATGCCATTGAGGTAAACACTTTTGACTACGCTACAAATGTAGATGGCATCTATGCCATTGGGGATATCAATACATACCCAGGAAAATTAAAACTCATTTTATGTGGCTTTCATGAGGCAACCTTGATGGTACAATCCGCCTTCAAAAAAATATATCCAGATAAAAAACTAAGTTTTAAGTATACGACCGTAGTAGGTGTTCAGGGTTTTGAAGATTGAGCCCATTTAGGTTTTTTCTTCAAAGTTTTTTCATAGATGGGGCAATCTTCGCTATGGGCACCTTTAAGATATCCCGTACTCATTAAGAACTCATTTGTTATTTCTCCTCCTGTGAACTTAAAAGTCTTTTTAAATAGTTTTACCCATTCTTCTTTACTTAATGGGTGATTTTTATCCAACCATTTTTTAAATGAACCATGCTCTTTTTGCAGAAGTAAGATTTGCTGTGCATTGTGTATCGCAGCATTCACTTTTAATTTATTCCTGATGATTCCTGCATCACTTAAAAGTCTCGCTCTTTGTTTTTCTTTATAATTAGCTACTTTCTTAATACTAAATTCAGAATAAGCCTTCCTAAAATTATCTTGCTTTTTTAAAATCGTATCCCAAGAAAGTCCTGCTTGATTAATTTCCAACAACAAGCGGCCAAATAACTCATCGTCTTCCTTTATTGGAAAACCATATTCTTTATTGTGATAATGGGTATGTACTTCGTGCAGTTTTTTATCTAACACTGCTTGGCAATAGCTATTCATATAGCAAAAGTATAAATTATAAAAGCTTTATTAATAAATACTTTGATAGGAAACACTGCAACAAAAAAGTATAAAATCGAATACCAATCTTGAATTAAACTTATGTCTTTTTATTTTTTATTACACCTTCATCAAACGCAATGTTTTTTGATTTGTAGCATTCTGAATTCTTACAAAATAAGCACCAGCTGGGTATCCATTTAATTGGAAGGGTAATTCGTGGATGCCTTCTGGTAGTGATTTATTTAATAATACCTTCAGCTCAGCTCCTAGAGAATTGAACAAGGATATCTTCAACCATTCTCCTTGTGAATAAAAAGAAGTCGTAAATCCACTTGAAAATGGATTGGGAAATGCCCGTAAATCAAAAGGATCTTTTGTTAGATCTGAAGTGCTGGTTGTACCACTGCAATTATCTGCGACTGGAATGTATTGAAAGTCATGGCTGAACAAACTTTCCACATCTTCTTGAGCCACATCAAACCAATCCATTAATACAGAACCATATACAGATCTAAAATCTACTTGCATTGGGACTCCTTCATTTTGTTCAGGATTCTCTGGTATTTCTGGGTTATCTCCTACTATGCCATGATTGATACAATTACCAAATAAAAACAAGGGTGCCGCAGTACCATGATCTGTACCTGCACTTGCATTTGAACGAATCCTTCTTCCAAACTCCGAGTAGGTCATCCCTATCACTCTTTCCTCCAGTCCTAATAATTTTAAATCATCTTGAAAGGCATAAATAGCATCAGAAAGAGTTTGTAATAATGTCGCATGAATTCCTGTAGTAGGATCTGTCTCATTGGCTTGAAAAGCATGGGTATCAAATCCACCTAGACTTACTACATACACTTTAGTTTTTAATCCTCCAGAAATGAGTTTAGCTACGGTTTTCAATTTTGTCGCTAAGTCATTATCATCTTGATATAAACTTGACATATTATTTCCTAAGCTGTCTGCAGCCTGAAGGACATCCGTATATTCATTGGTTTGTTCAATAGCCTTTGCAACAAAAGACAATCTTCCTGCACCACAGCCTTGAGCTAATTCATTATTTAATGGGGCAGCTAATGGACTTAGGTTTTCTGGATCCACAATCGCCATGCTAAAATTACCTCCGATTCCTTGGCAAGTTTCAGATACTACAGAACCAATAGTCATCGCGAATGGATCCGTACATTCTTCATTGGGATATAATTCTGGGTAGGATGGAAACTGAGTGTCAAAATATCTGCCCAACCATCCCGTAGTTAAAAATTCATCTGATCCAGATCCAGAATGCCAAATATCTGAAGACCTGAAGTGTGATCTATTTTGATTTGGATAAGAAACACTTTGAATTATTTTACATTGCTCCTCCTCAAATAAATTTTTAATTCCAGACATTGTAGGATGCAATGCTGTTTCTGTATTTAAACTTAATAAAGATGATTCTGGGAGTAGTATGTTAGGTCTTGCCAAAGCTAAATTGGCATATTGATCTACAGGGACTACCATATTTAATCCATCATTTCCACCATTCAATTGAATAAGGACCAAAACTCTATCACTGTCACCGTTTACAAAACTACTTAGTGCACCCGTGGCTAATGATGATACTTGCACACCTCCAATTAAACTTGGAACTGATAAAAGTGAACTTGCTTTTAAAAAATTTCTTCTTTTCATTTCCCTTATATTAAATGGTATTCAGGCATCTGCAACAGCGTGCTAAATAATGCTTTTAATTTATTTTCAATTACTGACCTTGCTTCTTCATTTGATGGATCTTCCAAGAAAATGCCATATTCTACGGTCCAAACGAAATCATCCAATCCAGGTAAGAGCACATTCTTTAAATAGTCTTTTTGATTCTCAGCCAATGGAAAAACAAAAAGAACTTTTCCAATTTCTTCTATTAAATCATTAGGGTCTGATGGGTTTTCAAATTCTTCAATGAATTTAACAAGATCCAATTCATATCTGTAGCCATTGACCATTCGACCTTCTAAAATGATATTTGCAAATTCTCTTCTAGAGTTAAGACTCACAGAATTTATCCAAAATTCGTAAAATTGAGGCGCTTGATAATAAGCCTTCCAACCTGCAACTGAATCAACCTCAAATACTTCCATCAATTGAGCAGAAGCATATCTTTCTAATCGATTCCAAACAAAATATTGATTCGTTAATTCCGCTGGAAATGCAAGATCAAATGTATTGATTGTTCCAAGTATAAAGTCTAGAGGAGAAGCAATGATACAACCTCTTCGCTCAGGATCATGAAAGTATTCACTTAACAACAGTGCTTCTACCACAGGAGCAATTTCATAATTGCCATCATAAAATATATCTGCCATGGGAGCAATAATATGATCTTCTACATCTTGATTTATATCTGAACCAACAAACCAAATGTGTAATTGTCTACAAATGTATCTTGCTGTTTCTTTCTTATTTAAAATAATGTCAATCACATCTTTATATTCATTCGCTCCATTATTTGAAATAATAGCATTATCAAATCTGGCAGATAACTGCTTATCAGATTCATCATGTCTATTTGGAACAAAGATGGGTTGATAGGCATTGTCTATTGCAGTGACCCTCCACCCCGTTAGGGCTTTGGCAATGGCAAACACATCTTCCTCAGTATAATTGGTATAATCTCCAGGTCCAACTATTGGACCTCTACCGATTGTAAAAAGTTCTAATAATTCTCTAGCATAATTTTCATTTGGAGATTGCCTGGTGTTGTCAGTTCCATTTAAGAAGATTAACATAGCATTCGAGATGGTCATCTCTTCAACAATCGTTCTAAAGTTACCTAGATGGTTTTCTTGTATTGCATTAATGTATTGAAATTTAACTTCAGGTCTGGTAATCGCATTAAAGGGAAAATGCTCGTGCCAGAACAAACTCATCCTTTCCCTTATGGAGCTTTGGTGATTTACTTGTTGTCCAAAATACCAAGCTCTAAGTGAGCGATTTCTAGAAGGTGTTAAACCACTAATATCACCATCTCCTATGGTATTTACCCAAGTTTCTCCGACAGCTACTTGAGGGTCATTGGTGAAATTATAATAAATTGGAGGGTCCGGCATTGGAACATCTCTAAGTAATTCATTGACCGTGGCATTTAATCCTTTAGAAACAGCATTATTTATTTCTGTGCGGTTTGGGCCGTATGTGGTTCTTCTAAGTAAGTGTGCTGCATGTTCAAATGTCCAATCCCCAGTATAAGGGTTTAAAGTGCTCATGTTTTTTATTTTAGGCTACATTCATTAGACCTATCATTAGTCATTAAGTTTAATGAATTCTCATTGTTCTATTAACGTAAGACTAAATGTAGAAATATGTACTCAGTCAATTGAAATTATTTTAAATTAATTATTTCTATAAGTCGCTCTTTGATGGCCAAATCATGCGCATGGTGACCAGCATTTTCAATGTACAAGTTCGATTTTGGTAGCTTTTTTTGTAATTCTTTTGCATCTTTTAACAAACAAATTTTGTCATTTTCACCATGTACAATATCAATAGCTATGTGCTGAATCTTGAAACAATTCTCCAGAATAAAATTTTCAGGAATGAAAAAATCATGCTTCTCAAAATG
>CALGNN010000189.1 GCA_937961455.1 uncultured Saprospiraceae bacterium | reverse complement strand
GATGGCTGTTAGTAAAATGGCAATCGTACCATAGGAAAACAATCTGTAGGGATTTTTCATGCTTTACAGTTTTCCTCAAGATACAATCTAAAAACATTAAAAGCATCAAAGTCAAATTTGCAAAATCAATTAGGTGCATTATTGTAAACCTTTGAAAAAATCCATCCAATCACATTAAACACACATCATTATGCCTCTGTCTCCAAAACACACAAAATAGTCGCCATACCAATTGCCTTAATTGCTGGAACAATCTCCCCTTCCTTCGTCTTATGCTTGATCTTATTCACAGTCCAATGAAACTTGTCAATAGGAATATTCAATTCTTCAATTTGTTCCATAAGTGATTCTTGAGACTGCACCCATTGTAATTTCTCTTCCTCAGTTCCAACGGAAGGTCTCGAATCTTTTGTAGGATAAACTACTGTCCAAGAAACTGGAATATGAAAACTATTTTGAAATTCATCTTCATTGTTTGGGTTGGTTACTTTAATAGCTGCTTCCCAATTCACCTCTGCATCTGGAAATTGTCTAGCCATATCTTGGGCAATCTGTTGATCTCCTGGTCGGTAGCCTCTTTTAAAAATATAGGGCCAGTACGTTGAGTTTACTCTCTTTACCGATGCACCATCTTCTGACTCTTTAAATACCACAAAGTGCGGAGAGGTGTAAATATCTGGAACCGTACCATTCTCCAGACTAAAAAAAGTATCCAAGGCCATATTGATGAATGGATTTTTACCAATACCACAGGCCCAAAAATTAATTTTAGTTAGGGTATCAATATCATCTGTTTTTAATTTTGGAAGCGGATTATCCAACATAGCTCTTAATAGATTTTTTGCTGTTGCTCTTTCCCCATCATTTTCAATTTGAAGAGATAAACCGCTGAAGGGATTTCCATGGAGCACTACTTGAATAGTGCCCCATGGAGTATTGGAATCATGATGATTTAAGTAATGAATCATGTCTTCCAAAGATCGGCAGGTTTTAACCATGACATCCGTTTTCTCATCCTCGTCAAAGAGAAAATGCTCTTCTGCCAATCTAAAATAATCGTATCCCTCGTTATCAGCTCCCAACAAAAAACTGATTGATGCGCGTTCTTTTTCTTTTTCGAAAAGCGGTTTTTGATCTTCAGATTCCCAAGTCATTTTTGACATAAAAATCAAGGTGCAAAAGCAGATGAATCCTAGGGTAATATTTATATAAGCTTTCATTATATCCAAAGTAAGTTGATGGTTAAGGCAAAGGTTTCATGATCATGCAATTCCAATTCTTTGAGAAGGCTAATAAATTGTCTTATAAAATCCTCTTGAATTCTGTTGTGCTGATCCTTTACGTTCCATTGTTGAGTTTCTGCATGGTAGCTTATCAAAAGTGTATTGCCATTCAAATGAGATTTCTCTTCTTTGGTGAAAACAATGGAATTCATCATCAAGGATTTTAATGCATTTTGGAATACTTTTTCTTTTGATCCTTGTATATGAACAAATAATTGGGAGCTTCTTTTCTTTTTATTGGCATCAACTATTTCATCTACTTTAAGTTCGAATCCTACGGCATAATTAGAGACGCCTTCTGGCAATGGCAATACTTGTTTCACAGTTTGAGTTTTATCTCCATTCGCCAAAACGGGCGTTTCCTCGATGGCTACAAATGAAGTATGTTTAGTTAATAAATTGTACTTAAGTCCTAGTTCGGTTACTTTGGCCACGTCTTCTTCTGTTTGTGATAAACTATTTAAATCATCCAGCCATCTGATCTTTTCTCTAGCCCATAGATATCTGATTGGACTATTTTTGTCATCGAGCATTGCTCTGCTAATAGAGATATTTTCTTCATAGACTTTATTTCCTTGATAGCCCTTGATGATGATTCCTCCATCAGAAGAACCCTTATATTTTCCAAATAAATAAATGGGACGATCTGCTAAAAGATCAGGAAGACTTGCTGGAGAAACATCGTAGGCTTCAAAGTCATCGAAACTCACTTCAATGTTTGTCAATAAGGGACTCTGGATGTATTTTCTAAATCGCTCGGCTTCTCTATGCGCATACTTTTCTTCTGTTACTATAAAGGATTCGCCTTGACCTGCATGTGCCATGCCTTCAATTAAATGGCGATTTACACCTGAACCAATTCCAAAGGCAAAGAGGTTACTTTTATTAAGATTGTTTGCAATCAATTCAAAAGCTTGTCGCTCTACATGAACGTAACCATCTGTAACAACAACAATGGATCTAGACAGTCCCTCTTGTAATCGGGGCAAGCTCATCGCTTTCTCCAGAGCAGGAAGAAGGCTAGTGCCTCCTCCACCTTGTGGCTGATCGATGAAGGTGTTTGCTTTTTTCAGATTGGCGGTGTTAGCTAATAAAGATTTGGATGACATCAACTTTGAACCCCCTGCAAATTGTACCACATTAAATTTATCTGTAGGCTTCAAACTGGCTATCAATTTCTTTAATAGGTTTTTAGAAACATCAATCGGGAAGCCATACATGGATCCTGAAACGTCCATCACAAAAATGTATTCTCTAGCAGGAATTTCTTCTTCAATGGTTCTTGCAGGCGGCTCCAACATGGTTAAGAAGAATTGCTCATCACCATGATTATAAAGAAAGGTCCCTTGAGATATTTGATTATTTGCCAGTTTGTAACTGAAAATAAAATCCTTGTTTCCTCTCATTTTATCTTCTGGCTTAAGTTGGATCAAGGCAGTATTTGCTCCAGTATAAGTAATGTCAACTTGGTGCGTTGGAGAGAGAGATTCTTGCAATTTCATTCCAGCATTTAATCTGATATTAATATCAAAATTATAGCTAGGGTCTGCTCCTTCTTTTCCATAAGGATTGCTTACAAATTTTGCTGAAGGCTCTTGATGATTTGGATCATTAAACCTAGGGCCAACAACTGTTGGATATACAAAATTGTAAATTTTATTTTCTGGGATGATAAACTCATTGTATTTCAATTCTACTTCAATAAAATCTCCGGGCATGATATTGCCCACATTCATCTGAAAGACATTAGGGCGATGTTGCTCAAGCAAACTAGCTCTTTTACCTTCTGACTTGGCTTTCTCATAATTTTTTCTGGCTTCTTTTTTTTCTTGAATGTCGGCTCGGATGATGCGATCACCTATCTTCATGGTCATAGCATAAACAGCAGATCTTGTAGAAGATGGAAAAACGTATATGGCTTCAATGGGTACGTTTCCTCCATTGTGATAAGTTTGTGTGACCGTCACATCGGCAATGGGTCCTGTGATGTTCACATCTGCTTTAGTAGAAAGCAAAGGAAAATCTTCAAGTGATACGCCTTCGGTACCTACTTGAAAATAAGGTGCACTGTTAGCGTTGTCTTCTGGTTGTGCGATGGCTATTTGAAAGAAGCCAATAAATAGGATGCTTAAAAGAATCTTGAATTTCATGGTATATCTTTTTAATGATTAAATCACTAGCAAGATATAGGCAGCTTGGCTTTGATATAGGCATAAAATAGTAAGTGCATCAAATGGTCTATTATTCGATGGCCATGCGCGATAATTCGAATTCTTTAAAACTCTCTTAGGTAAACTTTATTGACAAAGATTTATATCAGCTAAGAATATTCCACCCGCCTCAACTGTGAAAGGTCCAATAAGTTCTATCGTATTTCCAGCCAAGAAGGTTACATTATCTCCTGAAAGAATGGTACCGTCAGAGCTTAAACGGAAACTTGCTTCATAGACATCCGGAGGAAGTATTCCGGTTTCAAAAACGGTATATGGACAAAAAGGATTTATTTCGCTAGGTGTTGGAATTTGTTCCCACCAGTCAACAAGCCCTGTATCTGTGCCATCTACATAGGCACCTTGTTTTAAGCTAAAGGTTTGCTGACTGGGATCTGTAAGTGGTGGCACAAAATCTCCTGGTCCCGACCAGACCCCAGCATTGACAGCTACTCCTGCCCTACTTGGAGAAAGAATCCCGTTATATTGAACATAATCTTCTATTGCTGATGCGTTGTTGTATTGATTAATTCTATACAGTCCCATTTCTGCAATACCTGCTTCTATTCCACTCCAGCCCAATACGGTATAGCT
>CALGNN010000188.1 GCA_937961455.1 uncultured Saprospiraceae bacterium | reverse complement strand
GGAAGAACTTCACTTTAAAGGAATTCCAAGTTTCTCACCTGAACTGTTCAAGTATGTGAATAATACAGACCCATTAAAATCCAAGCAATTAAATAAAGGTTTGGTACAATTAATGGACGAGGGAGTAGCACAATTATTTACCAAAGAAATCAACGGTAGAAAAATTATTGGTACTGTCGGTTCTCTGCAGTTTGATGTAATTAAATATCGATTGGATCATGAGTATGGCGCCAGTTGTGAATATGAGCCGGTTCAATTAAATAAAGCCTACTGGGTGGAATTTCCAGATGGATATAATCCTAAACTATTTTTAGAAAGAAGGAGAAATGACTTAGCCGTCGACAAAGATGGAAAGTTAGTTTTTCTTGCTCCTTCTGCTTGGGCATACAATATGGCTTTAGAAAATTTCCCAGAAGTACTTTTGCATAAGAGTTCTGAGTTTTAAACACGGATAAAGATTTATTTCTAAGATTCATCCACAGCTGGTATGCATTTCAGTTAATGTGACGCATTCAATCTTGATTGGCTGAAACTAAGATTGAATTTCTTATATTTCATTTATGGAATATTTTAATAAGGAGAAAGAAACGCTTTCACTTGATGCACTCAGGAATCTTCAAAATAAGCGTCTTTCACATTTGCTCGAAAGGGTATATGAAAATGTACCTTTTTATAAAAGACAATTCGATCAAGCGGGCCTGCACCCTGATGATATCAAATCGGTAGATGATATTTCTAAAATTCCATTTACCAAAAAATCTGATCTCAGAGATCATTATCCTTATGGAATGTTTGCTACACCAATGGACGAGGTTCAAAGGATACATGCATCAAGCGGTACAACAGGGAAGCCCACTGTTGTGGGATATACAAAAAATGATTTAGAGGTGTTTGATGAAGTAGTTGCAAGATCATTAGTTGCAGCAGGGGCCCAACCCGGAATGAAGTTACATAATGCATATGGCTATGGTCTTTTTACAGGTGGCTTGGGTATGCATGGTGGGGCTACTAAATTAGGGATGGCAGTGATTCCCGTGTCAGGAGGAATGACCGAGCGTCAGCTAACGATCCTTCAAGATTTTAAGCCAGAAGTTATTTGCTGTACGCCTTCTTATGCACAAACATTATCAGCTTCATTTCTTGAAAAAGGCATTGACACAAAAGATCTTGCTGTAAAGTTTGGAGTCCTTGGGGCAGAACCTTGGACGGAAGCGATTCGGAGTCAAGTAGAAGAAGGTCTACAAATAACTGCTACAAATATTTATGGTTTGAGTGAGATCATCGGGCCTGGAGTCTCACAAGAAGATTTTGAAGAGCAAGGTACAGGTAGTTATATTTGGGAGGATCATTTTTATCCTGAGGTCGTAGATAGAGATACTGGAAAAGTCTTGCCTTTTGGTCAAGAAGGGGTCTTAGTATTTACTACCTTGACCAAAGAAGCTTTTCCTTTATTGCGCTACTGGACTAATGATATTTGTTCCATTAATTATGATGCTAATGCGAAACGTAGTCATATTAAGATGTCTTCGATAAAAGGTCGATCTGATGATATGCTTATCATAAGAGGTGTCAATTTATTTTATACGCAAGTCGAAGAGATCATTCATCAATTTGGAGCGTTGACCCCTAATTATCGATTGCTGGTAACTAAAGAGAAGAATATGGATCAAGTGTGTGTAGAGGTAGAAACCAAAAGCCATACTGATGCAGCTAATAATAATATTAAAGATCAAATTGCTTTAAAAATTAAGGACACGATCGGTCTGTCTATGAATGTTACATTGTGCAGTCCAAACACGATTCCTAAAAGTCAAGGAGGAAAGTTGAGTAGGATTGTTGATAGACGAGAAAAATAAATTCTCGGTCTGACTTTTCTAGTAAGTATTATATGATAAACTGGCCGTCTCTATAGATCACTTCACCATCAGCTATAATTTCAGCATTGTGCTTCATTTCAGCTATCATATCCCAATGGATAGGTGATTGATTCTTTGCTCCGGTGATTGGGTATGATTGACCAATTGCCATATGGATGGTTCCGCCAATTTTTTCATCGAATAGGATATTTTTCGTTGGCTGTTGAATTTGATAGTTGGTTCCAATCGCCACTTCTCCGAATCTTCGTGCACCCTTAATTTCAAAAATTTGATCTAAGAGTTCTTGACCTTTTTCGGCTTTCCATTTTTCAATGTATCCATCTTTTACCCACAGCGTAATTCCTTCTACTTCTTTACCCATGTAAACTGAAGGGTAGGCAAAATGAACAACACCATTTACTGAATCTTCAATGGGTCCAGTGAAGACTTCGCCAGAAGGCATATTGGTGCGACCATCCGAATTGATCCACGTGCGACCTTTAACATTAAATGAGATATCGAAGTTGTCTCCTTTGTATCTAATATGGTCTGCTTTATTTAAATAGTCAACGATATGTTGCTGGTTTTTTCTAACCTCTAACCATTTTTCCTTTGGTTCTTCATCGAATAAATAACAAGCATTAAAAATGAATTTTTCATAAGCTTCCAAACTCATCTCAGCTGCATCAGCATTTGCTTGTGTCGGAAACTGGCAAAGGGTTCTCTTTAGCGAGCCATCAGAGGTTCTATGAAAATAGAGCTGCTGCAATTTTTCATATGCATCATTACGTATGTTGAATTTCTTTTCATCGTAAATATCTTTTTCTTCTAAATCATAAGGAGCTCGAATAAAAAGATAAGCATTGAAATCCTCAACAGCTTTTTGATAAAGTGGAGCGATGTATTTTAATTGAGCCTCTTCAGCATATTGCATGAAGAGTTTTGATTGATTTTTAAATTGCCAATCAATAGAAACATTGGCTCCTTTTTTAATAGCTTCAACGTACACCTTTGACACAAGAGGTTCTGCTAATAAAGTGGTCTTAATGTAAAGTTGATCATGCTCTTTGATATCAAGACAATAGTCTACAAGCAACTTAGCATACCTTTCATAGAGATCAGTATTGCTAAGCTTCTTTTTTACTATTCTTGCCTCTGTAGAACTTTTGCTTATGTAATCTGATTTTTTAAAATCCATAAATTTAGTGTGCAGGGTTTACCAACCCTTAGGTTTGTAGGGATACACTTGCTTGTAGCGTTCTTGAATTCTAGCTTTCAAAAGGCTCTTAAAATTAACTAAATTTTCCTTAGTAATGGCAGATATTGCAATAATGTCTGTTTCGAACACATGTTCTATTTTTTGCATCAATTGAGCTTCAAGCTCTTTTATTTCTTCTTTTGATAAATAATCATCGAAGGCAACTTTTCTGTACAGATCAATTTTATTGAGTACTAATAGACTAGGCTTGTCCTGACAATCTAAGCTCTTAAGTGTTCTATTAACGGTATGAATTTGATCTTCATAGTTGGGGTGTGAAATATCTACTACATGTAATAAAAAATCACTCTCCTTTAATTCATCCAAGGTTGAATTAAAACTTTCAATCAAATGATGTGGTAGTTTTCGTATGAATCCTACTGTATCTGATAATAAAAATGGCATTCGATCAAGTACTACTTTTCTTACGGTCGTATCTAAGGTGGCAAACAATTTATTTTCTGCAAACACATCAGACTTGCTCAATAAATTCATCAAGGTTGATTTGCCAACATTTGTATATCCAACAAGTGCCACTCGAACCATCGCTTCTCGATTTTTACGACGCGTGCTGTTTTGCTTGTTGATTTTTTCTAATTTCTTCTTTAATAAAGTGATCTTATCTCTTACAATCCTTCGATCTGTTTCTATTTCCATTTCACCTGGACCTCTCATTCCGATTCCTCCTCGCTGTCTTTCAAGGTGTGTCCACAATCCTCTCAGTCTAGGCAACAGATATTGTAATTGTGCCAATTCTACTTGAGCTTTAGCCTGAGCAGTTTGTGCTCTACTTGCGAAAATATCTAAGATCAAACTACTTCGATCTATGATTTTTACTTTTAATTTCTCTTCTAGAATTTGTGTCTGTTTTCCAGTTAGGTCATCATCAAAAATCACCATGTCCAGTTCCTTGGCTTCTACATACTCAGCTATTTCTTCGAGCTTACCTTTGCCGACAAAGGTTCGAGAATCTGGATGTCGCATCTTTTGTATGAATCTTTTTTTAGTTTTTGCACCTGCAGTATGTGCTAAAAATTCCAATTCATCTAGATGCTCTTTTACCATATCTTCAGATACAGCAGGTGTAATTACGCCCACCAAAACTGCTAGTTCAATCTTCGACGCAAGACCTTTCTTTTTCCCCTTACTTACATTCCAGTTTTCTGCCATATTATTTTTTTGACAACCATTTAATCGGATTCAAAGGTGTTTTGTTTTCCCAAATTTCAAAGTGAAAACTTGAAGGTTCGTTGGATGCATTTATATGTCCAATGACTTGGCCAACATCTACCTTGTCAGAAATTGACACCAGTAATTGATCTATGTTTGAATATACACTATAGTATGCACCATGTTGTATAATAATGAGTTTTTTATAGCCAGGAACTTCTTGGGTACCAATTACAACGCCCTCCGCGATTGAAGCAACTTTAGTTGATCCAGCAATTTCAATATCAATTCCATTATTACTTACAGAAATATTTTTAAAGACAGCATGAGTTTGTTTTCCAAATTGAGATTTGATGCGTTTGGAGGTTGTTGGCCATGGGAACCTGCCTTTGTTTTTTTTAAATTCTTTATCCAAGGCAAGTTTTACTTCTGGGATCACTGCTTTTGTAGATGCTTTTTTCTTGGCTTTTTCCACAAGAGTAAGAATGCTTTTTTGCATTTCTTTTTGTTCCGCCTGCTGCTGTTGTAATTCCTTCTTAAGCGAACTGCCCCGTTGCTTTATATCTTCTATCAAGAGCTCTTTTAATTCCTTTTCCCTTTCGATGTCAGCTTGATAATTTTTTTCATCTTCTAATAGTTGAGATTGATAAGACATTTCAATCTCCATTGCACTAATGTTTTGATCCAAATTCATTTGGATGAGCTCCATTTTTTTGAGTTGCCTAAATTGGTGTTGCTCAATTTGTTTGATGTATCTCCATCGCTGAAAAGCTTCATTCATATTTGACGAAGAAAGGATATAATAACTTGATTTTGAAAGCAAGTTTCTTCTAAGATTGGTACGAAGGAGGTCTCCAAAAGCTATCTTTATAGAATCAATAGAAATTTCCAAATTAGTTATTTCGAAATTGATGGAATCAATTTTACGACTTTGAATCTGCAAAGACTGTTGCATATTATCCAGCATCGCTTGTCTGTTTAAAATTTGCTGTTCAATATTTTGAAGGCTTTCTAGTGTGAGTTTGCGTGAGCTTTGATTTTCTTTAATCCGTTTTTCTGTCTCACTAATTTGTGACTCAAGAAATTCTTTTTGATCTTGAAGTGTCTGGAGATTTTGAGCACTTAAACTAAAAGATCCTACACATAGAAATAGGATAGCGCATAATAAACTACATTTTAGTATAGTGTTTTGGAACTTCAATTTTTACAGATTTCGGCTGATTCCACTCTATTTGAGAAAGTACCAAAGTTAAGCTATATTCTTCATTTGCATCACTAAAGCTGTAATCTCTTTGGAGCGCTTGAGAAGTGTTTAGTTCGTTTAATTCATAATTGAAATACGAAGCGTTTACAAATTGTTGCGCAACAGAATCAGCAATATGAAATTTTTGAATTTGATAATTCTCTTTATCTATTTGATAAGATTGAAATTGTTCTGAAGGCCCTGTTGTATTAACGGCTATTCGATCTGATAGATATTTAATGTCTATTTCCTGCTCACTTTCTAAAATGGGATCTGCCAATATCAGTTTTTGCAATTGATAAAAGTCTAGAGGGATGTTGTATTGATCTGCAAAACTTTCCAGATCTTCTTCGAGATAAGAGCTGTTAAATCTAACGACTGCTAGTACAGTTGTTGGTTCTATTTTTACTCTGGCAACTTCTATCCCAAATTTTCTAACTACCATCCAAATCAATGAATCTTTTTTCATTCGAATAATAACATCTCCACTCACTTTCATGCTGCCAGCATCAATGTTTGCTTTAGCCTTTGCAGTGAACCACTCATATTCCCTTTCTTGGCTTAGGTTAGATTTTATCAAAGCTTCTGCAGCATCTAATTCTTTATTCTTGATGACCTTTTTACTAGCGCTACAAGAACTGAGTAATATTCCAATAATGATAAAAAGGGCGATTTGATACCTAGGGAATAAATTCATTTATTTGATAGATTGGCTAAGTATCTTTTTTTCTAAACTTGGCTTATTATAGGCATTGAGTTCAAGACTTTTTTCCCAATGTTTAACAGCTTCTTCTTTTGATCCACTCAAGGAATATGCATCACCAAGAAGTTCTAATAATTGACAATCTTCACTATTATCATAATCAGTTAGTTGGCTAAGATATCTAACAGCTGCTTCAGGTGAACTTTTTAATAGTTCCTTTCCTCTTACAAATTGTAATTTTCCTTGATCAGGGTTCTTAGCCAAAGCCGATTTAATTAATTCTATGGCAGCCTCAACATCTTGCTCGACAAAAGAAGCGTGCAAGTAATTAAAATACAAAACATCCTCAGAGGTGCTGCTGATATCCTTTGCGGCATTTATCAATTTTGAAGCAATGTCAAGATCTTTGTTTTCTGCAGCAAGTACAGATTGCAGGGCATATATTTTAGGTAATAAATTTGGATCTCCTGCAGAAACCATTTTTGCTTCTCTAGAAGCTTCAAGAGCGTCTGATTTTTTCCCGAGGTGATACAAAGCTATAGCACTGTAATAATATGAAGCAGCTTTATTAGGGAATAAGTCAATAGCTTCTATTGAAGTTTCAGCCAATGCTCCATATCGATGGGTTTCGTTTAAGGCTGTCATCAATTGTTCCCAAACTGGAAAAACCGTATCGTCTAATTCTAATACCTTATAATAACTTTCAACAGCAGCTTGCCTTTGCCCTGTATATTTTAATAGATCACCTTTTACAGCATAGATCTTTGCGTCGGCTCCATGTACTTCAGCTAGATCATCGGTAATGTCAATCAGTTGATTGGCTAATATAGGATCACCTGAATCTGCAACCTTTTGAATGTAAGGAATCAGTTCTTTAATTTTCATGTCCAGATCTATTTGAGGACTTGATAAGATGGATCCAATGGAATTTAAATAATCACCATCTTGACCTGAAGATTTTAGTGAACTCGCAATAGCAATATTAGCTTTAGAATCTTCAGGATTGATTGCTAAAATGTCTTTATAAATTACTTGAGCTTTCTCTTGCTGATCGATTTGTTTGTAAAAACTTGCTAAGTTATGTTTGAAACTGACATCATTTGGATAGGCATTGACCAATTTAAGTAGTTCTTCCGCCGCCTTATTTTCCTTTCCCATTTCATTGTAAGCAGTGAACTTAACTCTGGTAAATGCTTCTCGGATTCCAGCTTGTTTTTCTAGCTTGTTATATACATCAATGATTTTTTGATAATCATCAGTTTTGCCATAGACACTCGCAAGGCTCATTAAGAAATCTTGATTTTTTGGATCTTGCTTGATCAAAGCCTCGTAGACTTGTATGGCTTGATTATATTTTGCTTGTTCTTTGAATAATTCTGCTTGAAATAACTTGTACCATTTATTGGAAGGTTCTAAACTGACTGCTTTTGTGATGGCATTTTCAGATTTTTCATAGCTTTCTTGTTCCTCATACAATCGTGCTAATTCATAATGCACAGCAGATATCTTTGGATCCTTCTTAGAGAGTTCTTTGTAAACTTTTATTGCTTGGTCATTTTTGCCAATAAGCTTGAGTTTTTCAGCCTCAATGAATAGGCGCTCTAATTCTTCATTTCCTGAGAAGATGCCATCCTGACTGAATAGCGGAAAACTAAGAAGAAAAAAAATTATGGTAAAAATTTTATGCATAATACAGTAACGATTCAGATGTGAATGCATTGCTACTTATGTAAAGAATAATCTTTTACGATAAGTTCAAAATCTTGCATAAAGTTTACTCTACAATTGTGATTTTAAGCATATTGGTTCTAAATCTTTTCTTAATAGGCATACTTCCAGTGTTAACAGCAATGTCCCCTTGTTTTAGAAGATTTTTATCTCGCAAAATCTTAATAACGTCCTCAATAGTTTGATCAGTGGTGGTAAACTTTTTGTAATAAATACCCTTTACACCCCAAACAATGTTTACTGCGGCTAATCGATTCACATTTTCTGAAAATATGTAAATCTTTACATTGGGTCTGTAACTGGATATTTTAAAACCTGTATACCCACTTTGCGTGAGGCAAATAATCGCATTGGCTTTAATTTCTTCAGCAGTTTTAGCTGCATTCAAGCATACAACATCGGATAGGAAAGTCGAAGAATTAGGATCAGCAATTGGCCTTTTACCCTGAATTTCATAGTGCTTTTCTGTTTCTTCAATGATTTTATTCATGGCACGAACCACGAGATGCGGATGTGCGCCTACTGAGGTTTCACCACTTAGCATTACAGCATCGGTGCCATCTAAGACCGCATTTGCAACATCTGTTACCTCAGCCCTAGTTGGACTTGGATTCGTGATCATACTATCCATCAATTGGGTCGCTACAACAACAGGTCTTCCTGCCTGGATACATTTTTTAATGATCTTTTTCTGGATAGAAGGTAGTTTTTGAATCGGAACTTCAACCCCCAAATCTCCTCTTGCGATCATTATTCCATGAGATTCATTTATGATGGCATCAATATTTTCTAGGGCTTCTGG
>CALGNN010000187.1 GCA_937961455.1 uncultured Saprospiraceae bacterium | reverse complement strand
GTGTATGTTTCACATGAGCAGATATTCCACAACTTACACTGTGTTTAAAAATTGCAACGGTTTTGTTGTGAGAATCCTTGACCAATTGGTCTAGGGTATCCATAGTTTCTAAGATCTTCCAATTCATTTTTTTCGCTTTACGAAGGACAAACGTAATAACATACTGAGATGTTCAATAAATCAGCTTATTATAAGAATAAATTGAAAAAGCTAAACCTTTGATATTTGCTTGACCTAAAAGTTTGTACGAACTATTTCAATTTTTTGGGTTTTTAATTTTGCGGAATCATATTGATATCCATGGTTGGATATGGAATTCCAATACCTTGTTTATCAAACTCCTTTTTTACATTTTCCTGCATGAAAAATTTAACATCCCAAAAATGCTCTGGTTTGCAAAATGGCCTCGTGGCTAAATCAACAGAGCTGTCACCTAGATTTCCCACAACAACACCTTGTGCAGGCTGATCCAAGATATGAGGGCATGATTTGCCAACATCTAAAATCACCTTTCTAGCTTTATCAATGTCATCACCATAACCGATACCAAAAGTAAGCTCCACTCCAACGGTTCCTTCTCCTGTGACATTGGTAATATCGTTGCCTGTAACATTGCTGTTGGCAATAATAATTCGCTTGTTGTCCAAGGTCTTTAAGACCGTATTGAATGCAGATATATTAGCAACAGTTCCCATGGTTTGATTGCCTCCAATTTTCACAAGATCTCCAACCTTAAAAGGCTTAAAGATCATAAGCATCACTCCAGAAGCTATATGTCCCAGAGTGCCATTTAAAGCCATTCCAATCCCAACCATTAATGCTGAGAAAATGGCAATGAAGGAGGTTGTATTAATTCCAAACATAGAAGCTACTGACAACAGCAACATTATTTTGAGTACCATGCTAATTACAGATGAAAGAAACTTAGCTAAAGTTTCATCCAGTCCTGATCTTGTAATAGCTGTTTTCGCTAAAGAGACGACTTTACTTATGATCCAAAATCCAATGATAAGCGTCAAAATTGCCAAAGCAATTTGCGGGGCAAAATCCAATGCCATATCTGTATACTTCTGAAGAGTGGATGTCACACTAGTATCCATTTTATAAAGGGTTTGATTAATAAATATTTGTTTTCATGACAAAGCAGACAAACCATGTCGAAGATTATTTTTTGGGCAACGCAAATATGAAAAACTTTATGAATCTAGCCTACCAAAATGCTCTTTTTGATATTAAATTCTACCCAAAGTATTTTCTAGATTTAAATAATTGAAATGGATGTGGTAAGATTATTATAAACTTTCAATCTTACATTTGATTGGGCTTATGCAACATATTCTTTTCTATAGACTAATGCATAATAACCTTTGTCAAGTTCCAAATAACCTTGATCATAACAAAAGTTGTAAACCTTGCCACCTTGAGTGATATATTGATTGGTAAAATATTGAAATTTAAACCCAGCATCTAAGAGTTTAGTTTTGTGAACCTTAGTTTTGCCATCTGGGTTAAGGCTTGCTAATATGCGTCTGTTTTTCCGTAGGAGATTATTGATGTTTCGGACAAAGTTGTTTGCATCACTGTTAAGTCTATTGTTGTATGTTGACCTGCAAGCTGCAGAGCAAAAAACTTTATCACGTCTACCTTGAAATTTATCCCCACACTCGGGACAAGATTTTTTCATAAAATAGCTTTAGTGTATAATGATAAAACTTCCAGATTGTTTTTTACTGCCATTTAAAATCTCATAAAAGTAATTCCCAGGAAGAAGGGTATGAACTGATAATTCTTTTCTTTGGAAGCCTGTCCCATAAAACTTTTGCTTAAGCACATTCTTACCAGATGCATCATATATGCTGAAAGTTGCTTCTTCTTCTAATTCACCAAATAGGATATTTATTTTATCCCTCGCTGGATTTGGATAGAAGCCTATTTCAAAAAAGATGGTAACATCATCTGAGTACACCACTTCTCCATCTGCACTAGTGATTTTTAATCTATAAATATTGGTTCCAGTTTCAGCTTCTTCGTCTAAATGAGTATAAGCATTGAAGCCATTTAAATTTAAAGGAGTCTGCGTATGAATGACTTGAAATGGACTGCCATTGGACGATCTTTCGATCTCATATTTTTCTAAATCAAACTCTGTCTGAGTGAGCCAATCTAATTTGACATTTTGATCCTGCTTTGCTCCATTAAATTCAATAAGTTCGACAAAGGCATTATCACAATTTGGATAAATGGTTTTTTCATCTGTTCCTACCAAGCCGTGTGCATCAGTGACAATTACCTTAATTCGATAGTAATAAATATTGCCACCACAGATCTCTGGATAAATTTTCAAGATGTCTGATGCTTTATATATTGGTGGTTCAGGATGTTCATGAGTATTATGCCCAAAATACACCTGCCATTCATAACTAAGCTCATCGTCTTCATGCTCTTGGTCAAACACATTTGCCTCTAGAGGTAAATAGCTGATCCCACTTATTGGATAAGAATCTCCATCTTCAAAACTTGATATGCTTACTTGAGGAGGTGTATTATTTAGTGAAATGCTCAAATGCTCTTCACCAATCAAACCTTCAGGATCCGTCACATGGAGTTTTACCTTAAATTCTTCTGGCCCACTGCCAGAAGCAGTGAAACTGTGATTTGGATTTATTTCTGAGCTCGTACTTCCATCATCAAAATCCCAAAAGTATTGAATGTCGTCTCCATTTGGATCGAAGCTTTCGCTTGCATCAAATTGTACTGTTAATGGACTTGCTCCATAGTACTGATCTGCAATTGGTTTAGCAATTGGAGCTACATTTTGGCCGTAACTAATGATTTTTATGCCATTCGGATAGTCCACAAAATAAAGTGCACCATCATGAGGGTTTAATTCAACATGGGAAATTTTGATGGTGTCACTAAAAAAGTCAGCGACACCAATTATCTCATCTCCATCATCTAGTTCAAACACTTTTATCCAGCCTCCTGTATAATCGGCAAAGAAGAGTTTGTCATGATAAATATCTGGGAAAGCACTGCCTTGATAAAAACCACCTGCAATTGCACAAGAGCCAAAATACTCGTAAGTATCACCAGCAATTGGCACATCTGCATCTCCAATGATTTTTTCTACAGGTTTGCCTTCCTCATCAAAAACAGATACTCTAAATCCCTTTCCACCTCCTTCTCTTGCAACAGCAACATCAGGTCTCTGATGCTCCCACACAAATTCAGGGCTGATAGCGCTAGCGTTGTCACAAGGATTGGGGAAATATACGGGAGGTCCGATGCTTTTTTGTTCTTTGATCAAATCCTGAAAGTAAAAATAATCCTCATTGCATCCATCATCTTGGGCAAGTGGGTTAGGGGCATCCTGATTTAAGGTAAGCTGTGAATAATACTTTTGGTTGATCCTATGACCCTCATAAAGAGGCCACCCATAATTGATAGAAGATTGTCGATTAATATTTAAGTCTTCCCAGGCACCACCACCTACATCTCCAATAACAAATACACCTGGTAATCCCAATTCTGGATTGCTTTGTCCTTTGCCAGGGCGCATGACAGTTCTAAATGGATTGCGTAATCCAAGGGCCCATACTTTAGATTTTGGAGCATCCGGATGGGCTTCATCATAATAAGGGTTACTAGCCAATCCGAGTCCAGTCATGGGATCTATGCGCAGTAGTTTGCCATTATAATTGTCTAAGAGTTGTGCACGATATGCTCCGATTTCTTCTTTCTCTTTAATAATCTTATCATTCAATCCATCGACTACGTATTCGTCAAAGTATGGAGGGCCATTTCCAGCATAAGCATCCTTCCAAGTAGAGCCATCTCCTGTACTGATCATCAAGCTTCCATCAGTTGCAAATAATATTCCTCCACCAGCATGTGAGTTATGCAAATAAGGAATTCCAGTTTCTTTTGTCTCTCCTATAAGTACAAATCTGCTCCCTGGCACCGTAGTCGTAAATCCAGTATTAATATCTGCTTGGTATCTTGTGATCCTGCCTATGGTAGCTTTATAATTTATGCTTTGATTAGGGTCGTAATCAGGGCTTTCACTATTAAGTAAATGATAGCGATCCACTGTGTAAAAAAGATAGAAAAAACCATTTTCTAAAAAGTCTGGATGAAGGCAAAAACCTAGTGATCCCATATCACCATAATTGCCTACCTCATCACTAATGTCTATTAATGGTGCGCCAGTTCGCTCGCCATTCTTCTCGATCCAAATCTTACCTGCTTTTTCAAAAACATACATATTTCCTTCAGCATCAAACTTGATATCTATCGGTTGTTCATAGTCTTGATCATCATGCCATCTTATCAAAAAACCATCAGGTAGGCTTACCTGCGCCTTAGCTGTGCAATAGAGTAGTGAAACCGTTAAAAATATCCAAAATCTCATAATGTAAAGATCGTAAATTTCGAGTGACTCAGTCTTTGTTAATACTTGCATGACGCTCATGCAATTCTTTCCAAGTAATTAAACGAATGTTTTGATCAATTAATGCCTGCTTAAATTTTTCACTGCTTAATACTTTCATATCCGCTTCTCTCCACGCTGATCCATAATCTGGATGATCAATGCATACAGCTTGCAACTCATCATTATCGTAACCCAGATGTACCAAAATAACATGAATGCCAGGATTCATATTTTCCAATATATCCAAATAGTATTCCTCCCATTTATTTTCGAGTAAACTTAAATCGTTAGCCATATATATTTGGTCAATCATGAGACTCTTTGGTTTTATATGATTGAGGTTGTTGGGGAATAATCGCATCGATTGGTATGGCAACATGATAGGTATATTATAGGCTTCTGAAAGTTTCAAGTAGACTTGAAAAAAATCTTCATTATAAAATAAAGTACCCATGTGGCTGTCGAAGTGGGTAACGTTTATTCCCTCTGCTAAAGCTCTATCTATTTGGGCTCTTAGTTCAGCTTCCACCTCTTCTAAATTGGCATGTTCATAAACCAACTCATTACTTGAATAAAAGTATCCATGTTTGTTGTATAAGCTTGGCGTTTTCTCCTTGTTTAAGATACCTCCCCATTTATATTTATGCCATTCTGCTGTTAAGGTCAAATGCAAGCCAAGATCTTTTTCTGGGTTTTTTCTTGCGTACAAGACAATCTCATTAAACCATGGGCATGGTACCATGATACTTGCCGAATTTATATATCCCTTTTCCATAGCTTCGATGCTAGCCATGTTTACAGAATGTGACATGCCTACATCGTCTGCATGTAGGATTAATAATTTTTCATCCGCATCAAAACCCAAAAGTTCTGACATGGTCTTATCAGTTTGTGAGCAGGCATCAAATTGCGCTACAAGAAAAATTAGTCCTAAACTTAGGAGCTGTTTCAAAATTAGATTCATCTTTACAATTTAAATAAAACTAATGGAAACTGCCTATTTGTTTACATCCGAAAGATTAGGTTTTAGAGCATGGAAGGATCAGGACCTTGATCCTTTTGCTGCGCTAAATAATGACCCTGAAGTCATGAAATATTTTCCGAGATGCTTTACACGTGAAGAGTCACAGAATGCAATGACCCGATTTAATGAATGTTTAGCAAAGAGAAACTATACTTTCTTTGCTGTAGATCGACTAGACACAAACGAGTTCATTGGATTTATAGGCCTATACTATACAGCCTATGAATTGGCTTTTTGTCCATGCACTGAAATAGGCTGGCGGCTAGCTAAAAGGCATTGGGGTCAAGGATTTGCTACCGAAGGAGCTAAAGCTTGTTTGGTATATGCCTTTAAAAAATTGGGCATACACGAAATATATGCTTGGACTGCTACGACGAATACTCCATCAGAAAACGTAATGCAAAAAATAGGAATGAAAAAAATGGATAATTTTCATCACCCTAAAGTTCCATCAGATCATCCTTTATGTGAACATTTGCTTTATAGCATTAAAGCAGATGAATTAATAGCCTAAATGTCGGCTGTTATTGCTTGTAGGATAATTAACTGAGATATCTTTAGCTCGAATTAAAAATTGGACTATGAAAGCCTTTTTTACTTTATTTATTTGTTTCTGTTTTCTAGGGACTTCATCTGCACAAGAATTTATTGATGGGAGTTTTTCATTTCAGACAGATCCGAATAAGAAATATTCTTTATACATTCCGTCATCTTATAATGCGGATGTGAAGAGTCCATTAGTTTTAGGATTTCATCCTTGGAATACTAGTAATTGGAATGCACAAATCTGGAGAGATACTTTAGCCAATTTTGCAGAAGCGAACAGTCTTATTTTAATGTGCCCAGATGGAGGTTTTGACGGTCAAGTAAACGATCTAATTGATATAGACTTCACGCATGCACTCTTGGATTCTGTAAAACTTTGGTACAATGTCGA
>CALGNN010000186.1 GCA_937961455.1 uncultured Saprospiraceae bacterium | reverse complement strand
TTTGTCCACATTTTGAACAGTATTCATCCGTGCCAATTGCTGTTTTACAATTGCCACAAAAGTCCTTTTTATATGGATGTGTTTTTTCGTTCAATGTTGCTTTGAATAATGTAGACATTATAAATATAGCCTAATTATTCTTTGGGGTATTAAGAAGGCTATATCAATTGGATTATGATCTATTATTTTACAATTCGAATGAATTAAGATTTTCCATCCATGACTTTTGTGTCTTTTGTGTTTCTATTGTGTCTTTTGAGTTTCAAAATTTAAAGCAGTTTTAATGGTTTTAAAAAAGGGAAGTTATATAGTCATAATGAAAAGTATTTTTCAATTATTAGGGTAGAAACTATGAAACACAAAAGGCATAAAAGCTAGCACAAAAGGCACAAAGAATATTGGGATTTTGGATGCTTTATAAAGACATGATTACTTTTTCTTGTCAGATGGCTTTTTTATTTTACATTTTATTAAATATCAAGTCAATCATAATTTTCAATTGTGGCATATTTATTTTCCATCCATGACTTTTGTGTCTTTTGTGTTTCATAATTTAAAGCAGTTTTAATGGTTTTAAAAAAGAGAAGTTACATAGTCATAATGAAAAGTATTTTTTAATTCTTTGGGAAGAAAAAATGAAACACAAAAGGCATAAGAGCTAGCACAAAAGGCACAAAATAGTATTGCGATTTTGGGTGTTCTAATTAGGCATGATCTATTACAAGGGCTTTTGTATTGTTCAAATCTTTATCCATTTGAGGAATTAATTTTTTCTGTAAATATCTCGGGGGTAATCAGAACTTCTTACATTATTTTTTCTCAATTCCGTAAGGGCATTATTTGCAATCCATTTTGCAGTTTTATTTTCCATGTTTAGCATTTCTTCTGCTAGGGAAATGGCTTTTATTTTTAAGTCTATATTTCTTTTTCCAATATTTCTTAGTGCCCAATTTACTGCCTTTTTCACGTAGATTCTCTCATCAGTGCAAGCTTTCATTATGATGGGGAAAAATTGTTCAAACTTATTATTGGGCGCTATTTTGTCCGCCATACAATAAGCTGCTATTGTAGTGAATCCAGCTCTTTTTTCAAATTCTCTTGTTCGCTTTGTCCACTCAATAGCTTTTGGAACGGCAAAGCTACTCTTGGCAAATAAGCCCATGCAAAAGGAATCACAAATTTCCCAATTTTCAAATGTGCTCGTCCATTCATCCATCAAGGATTCAGTTAAATTATCGGGATTAAATATTTTACTGCAAAGTAATCTTGCTTCATAAATATGGGTTTCAAAAAGCGCTATTGCGATCTCATCATTTTTTGGAATTTGATTCGCAATCTCCTTTAAGTCTTTGTGATAAACCCCTAAGGCATTATTCGAAATGACCCCAAATTTTTTTTCTTTGAATAAGATTTTTTCAGGATCTGCTTTCTGCTTTAGGATGTCTAAGATTTGTGCGACTGTCAATATTTATAGGTATTTACTTTACTAGCATTTGTAGGAAATTCAATTAATTTTATTTCATTCAATTTAACTATTTAAGATATACTTCAGCAAACTCATATTTCTTAGTCTTTGATAAGTTAAATGGCTCTGAAACTTAAAGCTGTTTATTTCTGAGCCATCATAACACTAATTAAAACTTCATTCCAATATAAAGATTTGGTTCCATAAAAAAGTAGTTGTTCCATTGGTCTTCTTCTGAATTAAATGATTCTGGTACATTGGTATTAATCGGCCAATGGTTAACGTGGAATTGTGGTTCAATAAAGAATCTTTTTTTCTTACCTAAAGCTATATGATAGCCTAAATGGTATGAGTTGTAAAGTTTAAACCCACTAGCTATTTTTTGTTTGGAGTAATCAAGATAGCTTGTCTTTATTGGCATAATTTCTACTGCTGCAAAAAGACCTTTCCAAAGCATCCGTTGATAGCTAATGCCTATTCCATTCTCTCTGAGTCTTCCTGGATAAAATGCTTCAGTGGCTAAAAACTGTTCATCCCAAATGGGAATACCCATGGGTGCAAACAATTTCCAAGTTGCTAGCTTAAGGCCTATTGCATCTTTTTTTGTTAAGTAATATCGTGCTTGAAGTTCATAGTGTTGGGTGTTCGTTTCAGTTTTACCAAAGTTGCTGAATGACAACCAAGTTGTAAAAACTGAAAACCTTGAATCTGGTTTTTTTTCTAGTTGATTTGTTGTGATTTGCGAAAAAACATTGGAGCCTATTAAAAGGAAAAGGATTGCTAGACAAATTGCTTTATTTTTCATAATTAAATATTTTAAGTAAGATTATAAAGCAAAGGTCTATTGAATCCTTTTCATTTTCATTGACTTTGGTTAAGAAAATATGATCTCAATTCATAATCTTATTTTTCCAAGTTCAACGAATATCAATTTTATAAATACGATCTATTTTATTCTAGATACGTTGTAATTTTTATGTCTATTTCAGTGCCAACCATAAAACTACCTGTCCCTTCACCAACTTTATAATCTAAGCGATTTACCTTAAAATTTCCCACCAAGCTGTTGTCACTAAAAGTAAAGGGTATTTCTATATTTTTTGAAACACCATGCATTGTTAGTACACCTTTCGTATTATATCCTGATGCAGTCTTAGTTATTTGAGAGGATGTAAAACAAATATTTGGGTAGGTATCAACTGCAAAAAAATCCTCAGTCTTTAAATGCTGATCTCTCTTTGTATTATTTGTATTAACTGTACTAGCATCTATACAAACTTCAAAACTGGAATTATTTGGATTATTGGGATTGAAATTAACATTGCCATTCATTCCTTTGAAAGTGCCTTCTACTGTCCTGAATCGCATATTGCTTACACTAAAAGTTACCATAGAATTTTTTGCATCTATAGATTGAGAATTAACATCAGCTGAAAGGCTGAACAAAGCCAAACTGACAAACAAAAATCTTGACATCATTTTAATTTTTTGATTATTAATGATTCAAAGTTCGAGTATTTAATTTTCGAATGTCTTAATGTAGATTAAGAAATTAGATTTCTTTATTCCGCATTTTTCTTCTTATACTACTTAAAGCCTCAGGTGTAATTCCAAGATAAGAGGCTACCATTTTTAAAGGCACCCTATTAATAAGTTGTGGATAGGTTTCCAAAAAATGCTCGTATCGCTCTCTTGCGGTAGCACTCATTAGCATAATTACTCTTTTTTGAAGGACTGCAATTCTTCTTAACAACTTAGAAATTTCAGGATGAATTTTGCCATCTTCAGAATGAGAGAAGTCTACTGAAATACTTGTCATTTCAAATTCCATAATTTCAGAATCTTCAATGGCTTCCACAAAAAAATCTGTGGGTTTCGAATTTATATAAGATGCAACATCAGAAACTAACCAAGCTTCAGGAGCAAACATAAAGATGTGAATTTTGCCATTATCATCTATAGTATAACTCCTTAATAGCCCTTTTTTGACATAAAATGACTTAGTGCTTTTCATGCCTTCTTCTTGTAAAAGAGTGCCTTTGGATACAAATTTTAGAGTACCCAAATTAGCCCAATCTATGGGTGTATATTCTGTATTATTATTCAATATTTAATTTATTTATTAAAAGCTATTTATTTTTATTCAAATAGATTCCTCATCTCATTAATGAAAATTAATGCTTCTTTTTCAATTAATTCTATCAATTTTTTTTCTTGATTAAAATCTGGATTTTTAATTAATGTATGTTCAACAATCATTAAACTATTATCTATATTTTCAACTAATTGATATTGATGCCAATCACTCCCCTTTATAATGTTCCAGTACTTTTTTCTTATACTTTTATTCTGACCAGAAAGACAAATAGTGAAGCGATTTTTAATATGATCAAAAATGATAACAATTTTTAGTTTGATCTTTTTAAGACCTTCTGGTGTGAAAGAAAAATAGCTGTAATCTTTGCTTGATTGATTGAGCCTTCCAATAGTGTAGCTTAACTCAAATTCTTTATTTAAGTAGGCTTTTAATTCTTTTATGAATTTAATACACAGGTGATAATCATTTTTTTGTTGATTTCCTTGCTGAAAAGAATTCGAAAAAATTAGATCCGTATCTTTATTGAAAGTTAAGAGGCTTGTTTTTTCAATTGGAATACAAATGTCTAGCAAGTGCTTATTTTCTGGGTGCTTCTCATGATCATTATGATAAATTTCGAAAAAATCCCCATCTCTGAATTGGTGATTATTTTCCATTACCCAAATGTTTAAATATTTCCAAGCTTTTGAGATTTCTTCTCCTTTAATTTCAAATCTACCCACTACATATATTCCTTTTCGAATCTTTGTTGGTCTTATATCTTCGTATTCTTCAATATCTCGATCAATCGTAATGCATGCACTATGCCTTACTTTTGAAATGTGTGTGACATTAGGGTTGTCATGATAAATGATAATCACCTTAAAATTAAAAGAGTTTATTATTTCTTGGTCATATGCCCATCTCATTAATTTTTGAAACCTTTGGTTTATCGTTGCAAATTCGCCGATCCCAGAAATACCAGCAAGTTTAATTTCACTTAATTGGGTAATAATTATTTTCGAATTCATTTTATTCCATTTATTAATTTCATCAATAGAATAAATGTAATCCTCCCTAAAAAATAGTGCTATACCATTCTTGCTAAGAATATGCTTTCCTTCTTTCTTGAATTCTGTTGGGCTTACTCCATAGTATTTTTTGAAGGTCCTAGAAAAAGAACTTTCGCTTTTAAATCCATAGGTATAAGCAAGTTCTTTGATAGTTTTATTTGGTGTGCTAATGAGTATGGATGCGATACGTTCAACTCTCTTTCGTGTTAAGAACTGATTGAGACTTTCGCCAATAAGCGTTGAAAAAACTCTGTGGAAATGAAATGGTGAATAGAGCGCGATTTTTGATAAAAGTTCAAGTGGCAAATCAGATGCAAGATTAGTATCAATATAGTCTAATACTTTGTTTATCCTTTTTAGGTATTCTTTGTTTGTTTTATTTTTCATGCAATAATGAAAATAATACCATATAGCTTATCAACTTTATTCTTATTCTACGTTTTTGAAACCTGAAACATGAGAAAGAATTGCTTTCCATTTTCACGCTCTTCTACTTATGGTTTCTTTGATAAATAAAATTTAACTCTTTTTTGTCTTTATTCAAGATCTTTGAGTCCATAGATAATGGTTTGCATTCCAGCTATCTTCCACTGGCCATTTAGCTTTTCCATAAGTCTTGTTTCTCTTTTGACTCCTAGCTTCGAATCATTTTGCTCATAATTCACCCATGCTCCATTTCCATATAACCGTACATCAATTTCATCTACTAGTGTTGGCAATGGCGCAGGCTCAGGATGTTCTTCAATATAGGTCTTCACAAAGTTATCGATGTCATTCCAGCCTAAAGTTTCTGACATGCTGTTATCTGAAAAATTCATGTAAGTCTTGCTTACATACTTTTCATGGACCCACTTACTTTTCCAAGCTTGGTAATTTCTGTTGAAAGCTGCTTTAGTTTCATCATTTAAAACCTGTAATATAGCTGCTTTCTCAAGTTCAAAATTTTCGATTATATTTTTTTCGACTTCCAATGTTTCTGGATTATACTTTTCATAACTGCATTGATAAATCAATATTGTGCTTAGGATTAGGAGTATAATTTTATACATAATATTTGTTTTAAGAACATGGGTTTAATTGCAAATGCTTTTAGAGATCAAATCATTCTTCCCACACTCCATTTTTGAATAATTGAAACCATTTTTCAAGATTTTCTTCATCGTATAAATGGACTTTTCTAAAAACTTCGCGCGCAAATTCAATTGGCGCAATTCCATTTGCGGTAATAATATTTTTATCAGAAATTGCTAAGGTGTTTTGGTAGTGAATTGCACCTTTGTATTCAGGAGCAATGGCTTTTAAATAATTTAAGTCATTACTAGTATGTTTTATATTATCTAAGATGCCTAATTTGCCGAGGAAAGTGGTTGCTGCACAAATTGCTGCGATAGGCTTTTCTAAATTATATGCTCGTTTAACGAATTCTTCAATTCCTTTTGGTTTTTCATTTTCCCATAAATTACCTCCTGGTAAAATCAACATGGCTAATTCTTCTACAATAATATCTTGAATAGCTCCATTTGGTTTTACATGTAATCCGCCCATGGATTTTACGGAATCCCCTTTTTCAGAAACATAGATCAACTCGTGCTTTTCACTCTTGTTTAATTCAGGGGCTAAATAAGCAATTTCCCAATCCGAGTAAGCATCAAATAAGTAAATGAATATTTTCATTGATTTGATTCCTTTTTAAAATTTATCACCACTAAAAGGGGAAAGATAGATGGTGCTTGAGATGATTCTTTGCATTGTAAGATAGAAGTAAATATATAAATACAAATTGCTCCATATGGTACTTAATCTTAACTCATTATTACTTGTAAATTGATGATATTCATAATTAGCTTTTGGATTCATTCAGTTGTATATTGAAAGTAAATCGTTTATATGAGATTTGCTTTAATCTTTATTTTTTGTACTCTATTCCTCACAAATGTATTGAGTCAATCAACGACACTCATTGAATTTGATATAGCAACTGGAACAATTAATAAGATTGAGAATATAGCAGTACCCAACCTAAGTTCAGATAAAACCCATTTTTATTTAGGAGAAAATAATTCGATAGCTCTTTTGCCAGAAGAACTTGATACCAGTAATCTGTATGAGCAGAGCCAATATACATTCAAAAGACCAGCCGCGCATATTTTTAATTTAGACGATTTTCCTATTAGAACGAGCATTGCTTTATTTGGTGTTGAAGATGGCAATACCGATTTAATTTGTAGTGGTAGTATGATTAGTTCAAAACATGTTTTAACTGCGGCTCATTGCATATCCTGGGGATACCCAGATTTTCATTTGGATAGTATTCTTATTTGTCCATCATATGATAATGGTGCGTTTAATTCAAAGTATGAATGCAGTTTTGTGAAGAAAATTTATGTTTTTGAACAATGGGATTTTTGGGAAGACGATTTTGCGGTGCTAGAACTTGAAAAGGCAATTGGTGAAAAGACAGGATGGATCGGTTTAGGATTTGATGATAAATTTTCAGAAGACACGAAATTGCTCCATAAGTTTAGTTACCCAAGCATTTGGGACTTATACCATCAATACAACGGTGATACCATGTATTATTCTTATGGCTATCCTGATTTATTTGATGAATTTAATATTGGTTTTATCGGCGCAGATGGTGTTGGTGGAGAAAGTGGTAGCTCAATTATCGATGTAAAAAACGGAGAAACATATACCAGTTATGGTGTCTTTACTTGGATTGATGATTCAAAACATAGTAGGATGCGAAAAGAATTATTTTATCCAATTCTCGAAGTCATCTCTAATAATTTAGTTAGCACAAAGGATAATGTGATTGATCATGCGACCATTAATGTTTTTCCAAATCCTGTAAAAGACAAATTGCATTTTACTTCTTCTATCTTAAACAGAGAAATGGCCTCTGCCAAGATTTATGATTTACAAGGAAATTTAATTTTAAAAAAGAATGTCTATTTGAATGAGCCTATTGATGTTTCACTTTTGCCTAGCGGTATTTACCTATTAAAAATCACTTCTGATAAGTTTGATAAAACTCAAAGATTTGTAAAAGCTTAATCGCAAACACAAGCCTACAGTAAACAGCTGTATTTACAATACTATAGATTTTATATCAATAGTCATTTGTGAAATGATTTAGATCTTTAATTTATTCATGTAATAATTTTTTCATCAAGGGAATTACGATTTCTTTCCAGCCATTTTTTGATTCTTCGTATCTTTTTTTTCCATCTTCAGCATTGGCAAAATCACCTTGAGTAATCCTTAGAAAGGTCCCTTCTGGCACTTGTTTTAGCTCGTAAGTTAAGTTTACATAATTTTCAGGAATATCCTTCATCCCTGAAGTTGGATCAAAAGTATTGGAACTTAGCTTTATGCCTTCTTCGTATTCGAGAACTTCTCCTTTTACATAAATAACTTCTTTACCATCTTCTGTT
>CALGNN010000185.1 GCA_937961455.1 uncultured Saprospiraceae bacterium | reverse complement strand
CTCTATAAAGTTAAAGTAACTTATAATCTTGTGGTTATTGGATTTCCCGAAGTGCGCATTGATATCAATTGCATAAAAATCAGTGAAAGTTATGCTAGACGGAGTAGGATTGTTAGATACAAAAGTGTTAGAATAGCTACTCTTCAATCCTCCTTTAATACTAGTGCTCCATAAAATTTGAGCTTTAGTATTTAAGCTTAAAAAGAGTAAAGTAATACAGAGCGTAATTTGTAAGGTTTGGAAGTTCGAGTATATCATTCTTGTTAGAATTTTCTTGGCCAGTGGAACTAATAATTACTCTTCAATAATTATTAACTTTCTATCCTTTTCAAACGCCTTTGGTGACACTCTTATTTTTTTCTATGAGCTCAAAATAGCTAAGCTGCCTAATTCACCACCACCTCATCAATAAAAAGCCAACACCCTCCACCTGGATTCGGATGCCAAGGAGGATTGACCAAATGACTTTCCAATTCCACTCTAACGTATCTGGTGTCTGTAGCTTCAATGGCTTGCGTGAAGTTTTTAACCGCAGCTGGTTTTATCGAATTAGCTATTGCATACTTTTCTTCCTTTTTAAATGTGAAGTTTTTGCCATCTTCTGAGGTGGATATTTTTATCCCTTTCGGAAAAAATATCCACGAACCTGCTGCTTCCAATGCACTCACACTAACCTGAGAAATGGTTTCAGTTTTTCCAAGATCCAAAGTGACCGTGACATGATTTTTTTCATAGCCCAGCCAATTGCCATCCGTAAAAGCTTCACTACCTTTTACAAAATCTATAAGTGTTTTTGCTCCTGAACCTTTGTATCTATCATTCGGTGTATTGGATAGCTTTACTTCGGCTACATCATATTTTGATTGTAAAAACTGTCTGCTCGTTACCTCACTTGATACCCATCCTTCCTTCATCGAAATGGCTTTAACCATAGTGGTCTTATCAATTACAAAAGGCCCTTCATAAAGCAATGCATTGGAGTCAGGATCACTACCATCAGTGGTATAATACAGCTCAACATTCTTAAAGTTGAGATCTAAACTGATAGCTAAAGAATCTTTAAACAAATCCGTATCAGCTTTTATTAATGGAGGCTTTAAAGCTGCAGTACCAAAAATATCCTCATCAATTTGATAATTCACTTGGAGCAGCGGACGGTCCTCTTGTAATTGAGCAATTGCCTCTTTAGTAATTTTTGTTTGCCACAGATAAGCCGTTTTCAGCGAAGGGAGATCTTTTAAAGTTTTGATGATTTTATCATCGGCATCTGTACCGTACAAGTTGAGATTTTCTAAATATTGTAATTCGGAAAGCGCATTGATTCCATCGCTTGTGATCTTTGTCTTTTGTAATTGAAGAACTTTTAGATGTGGGAAGTTTTTTACAATAGAAATAAGCTTGTCATCAAGGTTGCTAAAACTTAAATTGAGATGCGATACATGATCACCCAGCTTTCGTAGTTTCTTCAAACTGGACTTAGTCAAGTCTGTCTTGTGTGAAAGATCTATTTGTACAAAAGCGTTTCCTTCGGATAATTGTTGAATGGCATAGCCGTCATTTTTAAGATCTTTGATTAACGCTACATCTGGTGTGGCTAGTGATAAAGTGCTTAAATCATTTCCGCTGGATTGATATTTAGCTAAGATCTTTTTAATGACTTCACTTTGTTTTAGCTCAGCTATTTTTTTAGTAAATGATGCACCTTCATTGATCCACCAAGCTAGTAAATTTATCTCATCTGTAGTCAATTGTGATTTACCTTCTGGAGGCATATGTTTTTCATCCTCGCTTTCTAATTGAATTCGCTGCATCATCAGACTCTCTCTTGCATTGCCCATCACAAATAATTTTCCATTTTCGCCACCTCTTTTTAATCCTGCCTCACTCGTCATGATGAGTTTTCCTTTCGTTTTAGTCGTATTATGACAAGAGACACATTTGTTTTCAAGAATGGGTTGAATAATAGCATTATATGCAATCTCCTGTCCACTGCTTTGGACAACAGGCTTTTGCTTAATGGATTTGCTAAGAAAGCCCTCACCATGTGTAAGGCTTCCACCTTGATGACCGGTGAACATTAAAAGTCCCATACAAATACTTAAAAGCGGAAAATATAGCTTTTGAATATTAGGCTTATTTCGAGCTAGATGTGCATAGCTAACCATCGCTGCTAAAACAGTAAAGGCAATCGATAATCGCTTATGCATTAATACGGTCTCACCAGAATAGTCCCCATGCTTGGCAAGCAAAAGTCCTGTGATGCATGAAAAAATGGCAAAAGCTGTTCCTGTAATCAGTCCTAAAGAGATACTTGATTTATATTGATCCGTCTTCTTGATTCTTGCATATATTTCTACTAAAAAGACGAATACAAAAATACCTATGGGGATGTGCAAAACCAATGGGTGAAATCGTCCTATCAATGATAAAAATTCCATCAGCTTAAACTCTAATTAATTTGATAGGATAAGATTGACCTGCATTCCATTGGCAGACATACAAATCTTCGTTTTTATCAATGCATACATCATGCGGATGTTTAAAGACATTTATACTTTGATACATCTTTTGCAGAGTACCAGACTCATATCTTGGAACCCTTCCACCGGGCGCAGAAATCAATTCATTTTTTTCATTTAGGATAGAAATAAAGCCCGTATTAGAACTGCCTTCATCAGACCAAATGGTGGCTAAGTACACATGTTGATTAGCTATCACAGGTCTGCAAATATAAGCGCCTGGTAAATGAATAGAGGATAAATACGTTCCGTCCATTCGAAACCGTTTTAAGCTATTGGCCATCCGATCCGTTATTAATAATTCTACTTCATTTGGATTCCGCTTATCAATACAAATGCCATGAGCATTTCCAAAATTTGAATCACCCATTCCCTTACCTCCAAATATATTTTTCAAATTTCCCTTCGCATCATAATGTATAATGTACTGCAGCCCATAACCATCAGCAACGTAAATATCTCCATTGTCCGCAATAGCAGTTTCTGTTGGAATATAAGATTCCTTGTTGGGGTACTTTCCCGTTTCGCTTGGGTAATCTAAGGTCATCATGACTTCACCATTAAGTCGGGTCTTAATCACTTGATGCCTGTTATTATCCGTGATATAAAGAAATTCTTCACCATTTTCATCATGAATACTTAGCCCATGAGCTCCAGGATATTCCGTGCCCCACGTTTCAATCAATTTGCCTGAGCTGTCATAGATGATCACATTGTTCTTGGTATGATTTGTTAACATGATGATCCGACCTTTTGCATCGACGACCATTTCATGACAATCATTTACAGGAACTTGATTGGCATCTAGTTTCCCCCATTTTGTATCCACTTTATATCGATGAGAATTGTGACCAATTATTAAATCTTTAGTGGCAGTCCCAATCATGTAAGGTGTAATGCCCATGGCAAATAATTGTGTGGCTGAGGACTTAACAAAAGTTCTTCTATCCATGCTAAGCTATTAAATCATGGATGACTTGGCCATGCACATCGGTTAATCTAAATCTTCTACCTTGATACTTGTAAGTAAGCTTTTCATGGTCAATACCTAATTGATGCAAAAGCGTTGCCTGAAAGTCGTGCACATGAACTGGATTTTCTATAATGTTATATCCAAATTCATCTGTCTCGCCATAGACCATGCCTGGCTTGATACCTCCACCTGCCATCCAGATACTAAAACATCTTGGATGATGATCCCTTCCATAATTGGTGTCGCTCAATACGCCTTGCGAGTAATTGGTCCTACCAAATTCTCCACCCCAGATAACTAGCGTGTCCTCAAGCATGCCTCTCTGTTTAAGATCCATGACCAATGCCGCAGAAGCTTGATCTGTATCC
>CALGNN010000184.1 GCA_937961455.1 uncultured Saprospiraceae bacterium | reverse complement strand
TTAAATTTAAGTTGGAATAATTACAATTCCTTCCTAAGACGGGCTACAGGAATATTCAATTGCTCGCGATATTTTGCCACAGTTCTTCTTGCGATATTGTAGCCTTTGTCTCTAAGCATTTCCTTTAACTTTTCATCTGAAAGCGGTTTCTTTTTAGTCTCCGCATCAATAATATCACTTAGGATTTTTTTCACTTCTAGCGTTGAGACTTCTTCGCCATCTTTGGTTTGAAGTGATTCAGAGAAAAACTCTTTTAAACTCTTCGTTCCGAATTCTGTCTGCACATACTTACTATTCACTACCCTCGAAATGGTAGAAATATCTAGCAGCGTTATTTCAGCAATATCTTTTAATATCATGGGCTTCAATCTCTTCTGGTCTCCAGAGAGAAAAAATTCATATTGAAACTGCATGATGGTATACATCGTATTAAAGAGGGTTTGCTGTCTTTGCTTAATTGCATCGATAAACCACTTGGCGCTATCTATCTTTTGCTTGATAAATAATATGGCCTTCTTATCCTCTGAATTATTCTTTTTATCCTTTTTCTTGATGTTGTAATTTTTCAACATCTCTACATAGTGATCATTGATTCTTAGATCAGGCGCATTCTTAGAATTCAATATGAGATCCAGTTCTCCATCTTTATTCGTAAGAATAAAATCTGGAACAATATAATGTCGAGAACTGGTATTTCCTCCTTTATATCCACTTGCAGGTTTTGGATTTAATTTTAATATCTCTTCAATGATTTCTTTCAACTCATCCTCTGAGATATTTAAACCCTTAAGTAATTTGTTGTAGTGTTTTTTCGAAAACTCATCAAAGTATTCATTTAAAATCAGCAGCGATTTTTCCAATAAAATCGGATCATCATATACTTCATTTTTAATCTTACGTTTGATTTGAATGGCCAAGCATTCTTGAAGACTTCTACAAGCAATCCCTGGAGGATCAAAATCCTGAATCTGTTCTAAAAAATATAAGATCTCTTCTTCTGAAGCATTCACATTTTGAGTAAACATCAAATCATCTATGATGGATAAAGGCTCTCTTCTCAAGTAACCGTCATTATCAATACTCCCAACGATCTGTTTTGCAATAATCAATTCTCGCTCATTGCTAAAATCCAAAAGTCCCAGTTGCTCCTCCAAATAATCATAGAAGGTATCTTCAACTGCGATAGGCATTTTCTTGTCCTCCTCCTCAAGCGTATAGTCTGAAGTTTTGAATTTGTAACTTGAAGGATCCTCTTCTATATATTCTAATAGATAATCATCCAACTCAAATTCTTCATCTTTTTGTGGCTCCTCTTCTTTAGCGATTTTATCTTCTGCAGATGCATCATCTTCAAGGTCAAATACCTCTTCGCTTTCTTCGCCTTCGTCCAATGCCGGATTCGCTTCAAGTTCCTCTTTTATTCTTTGGTCTAAAGTGGCTGTAGGTATCTGCAATAGCTTCATTAACTGAATCTGTTGTGGAGACAGTTTCTGAACCATTTTTTGACTTAATCTCTGTTTAAGCATCCTTGTCGATTTTTTACAAAGCCTTGCAGCATTTCCTTGTTATATAACTTTCGGTATCTCGAATTGTTCTAGTAAATTAGCTCAATTATGAAACCTAGGAAATGCGATCTAAGCTTAATTTCGTTTTCTTATTCAAACAAATATAGACGACTTATTAAACATATTAAACTTTTTTATAATATTATTTTAATTGATAATGAGCATTTAACACTCAGATATGACAATAATCGATAATAGAATAGCTGATTTAAGAACTTACATGCACGATAATGAGATATCTGCATACATCATTACCAGTTCTGATCCACACAGATCAGAATATGTTCCTGACAATTGGAAAATAAGAGAATGGATTAGTGGCTTTACGGGCTCTGCAGGCACTGTCGTCATCACCCAAAATCACGCTGGCTTGTGGGCAGATTCTAGATATTTTATCCAAGCTGAGACGGAATTGGCAGACTCAGAGATGGAGTTACATAAAGTATTTAATCAAGGCTCACCAGATTTTATCCAATGGCTAGGAAAAAACCTTTTACCTGGTTCTGTAGTAGGAATGGAAGCAAGACAAGCGAGCAGAGCTGAGGCCAAAAGCTATTCGAGACAATTGGCAGCTCATGATATTCGATTTGATCTGAGCACTTCATTCTTGAAAGAAGTTTGGAAGGATCGACCCGCAAAGCCCAACAAATCCATTTATGATCATAACATCAAATTTGCTGGTGAAACTAGAATAGAAAAGATCTCACGTGTAAGGATGCATATGCAAAACAAAAAAGTCAGTCACTACTTAGTGAGTGCTTTAGATGATGTCGCTTGGCTTTTAAATCTTAGAGGCGCTGACGTGGATTGCAATCCAGTTTTTATTGGATTTTGTTTATTGGACCAGAGATCAACAAAGCTTTATATCGATCTAGAAAAAGTAGACGAATCTCTAAAAACTACTTTATTAGAAGAAGGCATTAGCTTAAAACCTTACATCGCACTCGAATCAGATCTTGAAGCGCTGAATGAAACAGATCACATTTGGATTGATCCTTCCACCATGAATATGCGCTTATACCAATTGTTGCCAGAACTAATGGTCACCGAGGAAGACTCTGTTGTCAAAAGCCTTAAAGCCATTAAAAATGAAACAGAGATCGAATATTTCAGGAAGGTCATGATCAAAGATGGTGTGGCTTTGGCTGAGACTTTTTATTGGTTGGAGCAAAGTTTGAAAGAGCGCTCCGTGAAAGAAACCGAAGTTGCTGAAGCACTTATTAAAAATCGATCTGCAAGAGATCATTATGTGGGTGAGAGTTTTGATGCCATCGTAGGATATAAGGGTAATGGAGCTATCGTGCATTATCGCGCGCAAGAATCTACATGTGCATCCATCGAAAATAATGGGATGCTCTTGGTCGATTCGGGAGGACAATATCAAGACGGAACTACGGACATCACACGTACTTTTTGTTTTTCAGAACCTACTGCTGATCAAAAGAAAAATTACACACTTGTGCTAAAGGGACACATTGAGTTAGCACAAGCCATCTTTCCTGCTGGAACAAGAGGCATACAATTAGATACCTTAGCTAGAAGACATCTTTGGGCAGACCAATTAAATTATTTACACGGGACAGGTCATGGTGTAGGTTTTTTCTTAAACGTCCATGAACCACCAAATGGTTTTGCCAACAATCTTTCTGAAAGAGGAAAAACAGTAATGAGGGAAGGCATGGTTACGTCTAATGAACCTGGATATTATCAAGTAAATGAATATGGTATCCGAATCGAAAATCTTGTTTTGTGCAAAAAATTAGGCCAAAGTGAATATGGAGATTTCCTTCATTTTGAAACGATCACCATGTATCCAATGGAGATAAAACTAATTGATGCTTCACTACTAAGTGCAAGTGAAATTCAATGGATCAATGATTATCAGCAAGAGGTTTTGGAGAAGATTGGGCCACTATTGAGGGACGAATTAAAAGGATGGTTTGAAAAGAAATGTGAAAAACTAACTTAATTAGGATTTATTTGGAAATAATCTAGTTAAAAAATGATGGCATATAAACTTTCATTCTAGCTAGATTTTATATTTCTTTGTGGAAATTATAATAGCATATAGATATGGAACAGGGACCAGCGTATTATGAGAAAAAAGTGGGTTGTTTTTTGAAAGTTCTCATAGGTCTAATCGTATTTGTTGCCCTTCTTGTTTGGGTGTACAACATGAATTTTGATCTAAAATTCTAAAAATAAAAATGGACAAAAGCTTTGCTTTTGCCCACCTTCCTTAGCGAACACATTAAAAATCCTTTCAATGTATTTTTCTATGTAAATATGCGAGTCGTCTCGCGGGTTTAATTCGCATCTATGACAGAGCCTGAACCTGTTACATTGGAATCCAATTCTGGATAGCCTTTGTAATAAACATCCCCACTCCCTATGATATCGATTTCTAAATTATCTGATACCGTAACTTTTGCACTACCTGAACCTCCAATAAGAATCTTTCCATTTTCTAATTCAAGATCATAAGCTTTTACATCACCTGATCCTGTAATTTTTACATCTAGATCCTGTGCCACTCCTTCGAGTAGAATGTCACCCGAACCAGAGATTGTAGATTCGATATCATCAGCTTCAAGTACAAGATCTATTTTCCCAGATCCACTGATTCTCGTTTTCAAGTCATTGATTACAAAAGTGTTTTCTCCAAAGATCAAACCTGAGCCAGATATAGCTAGTAGCTCAATATCAGGCATTGTGATCCTTACAATGATTTCTTCATTTAAATTTCTAAGGCATTTATCGAAGTCGATTACCCATGTTTGATTACTCACATCATCGTTGAGCCACTTTAGTGCATCTTCAGGTCCTTCTACTTCAATCTGCAAGGAATCTCCTTGCGTGATATACACGTCAGCAGAACCACGCAATTTAACACTGTGGAAATAATCTAATTCTACTGATTCGGTAACGACATCTCCCGTTACTTTTTCACATTCAAAAGTATCCCATCCACATGAGGAAAAGAAAAGGGCAAAACATGCAGTTAAGGCGAGTATTTTTGAAACGGTTTTCATAATTCTGATTTTCATTTAATGATTAGGAACAAATTACAAAGCAAAGACTTTGCCTGATCAAAAAGGTTGCATGAAGCCTGAAAATATTTGAGGCGAATAAAAATGAAATCGAAAATGTTGTTTGGCAAACTTTAAAAGAATAATGATCTTTCGCATATGTATGAAGCAAGGGACTTATTTCACAACAAATGACATAAGTGGCTCCACATGTCGGCCATCAACAATACCAATGATAATGGGACCTGAAATGCTATGCTTATCTAGTGCCAATGTATGTATGTCACCACTCGACTCGAAAAGATCAGGCTGAACATTTTGACCTTTTATAACCACAAGAAATTGATCCGATGCAAGTCTCAGCTCCATACTGAATACACCTTTCTTATCAATTTCTCTCGTATTAGGCGTATGATTTTTTACTCCAAATGATAAATATGCCGGAAACATAAATGCCTGATTTGAAAACGCCTTAGCATCTACGGGTTCATCTAAGAGCTGCCATTGATCATCATCTGGAAAATGTGACAGAATAAATAATTTTGGATCAACCTTAAAAAAACCTTCCTCAAGATGATTGGCTTGTCCCATGCCTGTCGACCAAGTCAAATCCATGAGCGTCCACACACCATCAATTTTTATAGCATTCCAAGCATGATTTGAAGTAACTTTTTCTCTACCGATTTGACTGGGATCAAATCGACCAAAGCCCGTCACAAATTCACATTCCATTCCAATGTGCTCTGCCATGGCTTTATATAAATAAGCAAAATCTTGGCAAACACCTTTCTTCTTTTTCAATGCATCTTTGATGAATCCTTCGATCATTTCTTCAATCTTTTGATCCAATTCTTCTTGTGTATTTGCCTCTATCCTAAGTTTATTGCTACCACCTCTTGAAACAGTACTTTGATATCGCTTCTCATCGTAACTAATATGGTAAGCAATCCAGCTAAAGATGGAACGCGCTTTGTCTAATTCTGAGTTGTAATTTTCCGTAAGTTCTACAGCCTTTTCTTTATAATCTTGAGAAAATGATACTGATCGAGCAAAGGCATCTAGCTCAAAAAAATTTTGGGCAGTAAGCCCTTTGCAAAAAAATATACATATTAAGATCCCAGCAAATCTCATCCATTAAATTTTAACAATCGACTATATAACGTCTAGAATAGCAAAAAACATACATGTTAAAAGCACGGAATTTTACCATAGGGATTTGCCTCATGGTCTATCGTAAAATGGAATTCTTTTCCATCCCTCTTTCTTTTATACAAAACATAATCCCAAATTCCGGAATGCGTTATTTTATAACTGCCGTTAAGATCACCATCTAATATTTCATCATAATATTTAATTACGGTAGGATGAGCTCCGCCTTCTCTATATTCTTCCTTGATAAATTTGAGATCTATGGCATTATTTTGACCTTCATATTTCACTTGAAGCGCAAATTCTTTACTATTAAAACTGATCCAAATTCTTGGACTGATATTTTCGTCATTTTCAAAACAGATATAATGGTTCAACTTTTGAATTAGCTGAGCTTCAGATTCTTTCAATTGGACTTTATCAAAATCTCCACAGCCGATATACTTATAATCCTTATAGAAAAAATAGACATCTAAATCATGGGGAAATCCTGCCATATCCGTACATGCTTTATCTAACAAATGAATGCTTATGCTGTCCCCTTTATGATATAAAATGAATTCCGAAATATCATTTGACTTATGCTGCAATGCTTTTGCGCTACCAGAAAATTGGACTTCACCATAATCTAAAACCATTTGATATTTCATTTCAGATTCAGAGCGGATAATATCTAAATTCCAACCGGGTTCATTGCCAGATGCGCTGAATTTACTAAATTTTTTTTCTGCTTGGTGTGTCCTTTTTTCATGTTTTTCTTGTGCATTATTCGAACAAGATTGAATGAAAAAAAATAAGACACTAAGGAATAATAAATAATACTTAATCTTCTTAGTCCGAATTTTTTGCTCATTCATAAGATCCTAAATTTAATCATAATACTCGTTTACAAAACCATGATACAATTTGATTCAACCAAATTTATCTATTTTTATTACATGAAAAGCAAAGCCACCAAAATCGCAATCGTTCAAGAAAGCCCTGTTCCCAATAGCCTAAATCATTCTATTAAAAAGGCCATTAGCATCATACAAAAAGCAGCAAAGAAAAAAACCCAATTGTTGGTTTTTGGGGAATCATGGTTGTGTGGCTATCCTGCTTGGATTGACTACTGCAAGGATGTTTCATTATGGGATCATCCGCC
>CALGNN010000183.1 GCA_937961455.1 uncultured Saprospiraceae bacterium | reverse complement strand
AAAGGTACAGCCTCCTGCCGTAGTGGCATCTGTAAATGTAAGTGTCACTGTGCCAGCCGCTGCTGCTACATCAGCCGCATTCAGACCTAATAGGCCTATAAAACCTGAGGCCAAAGGTGTCGTCATATCTGAAATAGGATCCGTACTATTGTGCAGTGTACCAAAATCAGTTGTAACGGTATATTCATCAACGCATGTAATTGCATTCAGAGGTGCGAAAGGGATATAGACTGTAGAATGAAAGGTATTCACTCCATTCGTATTCACTTCACTTTCACAGTAAACAACGGGATCTGCTGATATAGCAAAATTACCCGTATCATAACCGCTTACCCAAACTGGATCACCCGTACAAGGACAATCATCAGGACAATTGCAATAGTCTTCTGTAGGTTCACATCCATTGAGTCCGCAAGTACCACAAGGTACTCCGCTGTTCGTTGTAAGTGTAGGCGTTCCATTATCCGTATTTAAAACTGGAGTCCCACAACCTCCGACTGTGGTTACAACAAAAAAGGTCGTATCGCTCACGGTTGCAGTAAATGTAACGGAACATCCCACAGCAACTGTTGATACTCCACCTACAATGTTGCCACCTCCAAAACCATTTTGTGTACCACCATCAATGGCAGTGATCTCAACATCTCCACCCCATGCTAAGGCTGTACATCCAACAAGCTCAAAGGTGTAGTTACCTCCTGCTTGAACAACTGAAAAGTATACTTCATTTTGCCAAGCCTGATAAGGAGCAGCGACAGATTCTCCATCACAGCCTGCAAGATCGATTGCTTGATCTGAGTAAGGACCTGCAGCGTAGATATTACATTGTGCATTTAAATGGCTTGTATATAAAAAGGGTAATATTAAGACAAGTAGCGTTTTATAAATTTTCATATTGGTTTGTAATTTTAATAATGTGAATAGCAGAGGCCATAGCGAAGCCTCTTTTTGTTTTTTTTAAAACATTATAAATTACAAAAAATATTTTGGATAGAATTAATAGAACGCTATAGATTGGACATTATAAGCCGATTTTAAGGGAAAAGGATTAGGTAAAAAGAGGTACTGGTAAAATAGGAGCTGACAAAGACCCCAAAAATAACTTAAGCTATTTCTTCACCAGTTGAGGCTTGATAAAGTGCATACCAATCTTCTTTTTCTAAGAGAAAATCCATAGCGTCTAAAGCATCTGCTATTCTTTCAATTTTATGGGTTCCTAACACTGGAATGATACCAGCTGGGTGTGATCCAAGAAAAGCAATCATCAGTTTTTCAAAACTCAATTCATACTTGAGTTCCATAGGCTTTGCGACTTCTTTAATTCTACTGGCGCGTGGATTGTCTTCAAATAGTTTTCCTCCTGCAAGGGGTGACCAAGCTAGAGGAATCATGTCTGCCCAAGTGCATTGATTGACTACCCCATTATTAAATGGATCGAGATGCATCAATGAAGCTTCAAATTGATGTACGTCCATTTTTAAATTTCGCAATAGAAAAGAGCTTTGTTCCGCGGTGAAATTGGAGATCCCGAATGATAATATTTTACCGTCTTGCATCAATTGCGAAACAGCTTCTGCTACTTCATTGGGTTCAATTAAAATATCTGGGCGATGTATCAATAGGCAGTTAATGTAATCCGTATTAAAGTTTTGTAAAGACTGCTCGCAAGAAGCAATGATATGCTCAGCACTCGCATCATAAGATTTTACTTGATGCTCAGGGCGCGCATCAGCGACCATTTTAATTCCACACTTTGTAATGATTTTGATTTGGTGTCTTAGAGAAGCTTGTTCTTTTAAGGCCTGTCCAAATTCTGCTTCTGTGGTGTAATCTCCATATATATCAGCATGATCAAAACTATCTACGCCTAATTCAAGGCAGGATTCTATAAATTGGATGTACTGAGCTGTGTTGAAATTTTGTCCCCACTTGCCTAAGCGCATCGCACCTGCGATAACTTGCGAGAGTTTATTATCTGTATCGATCATTGATTGGCTTTCTTCTTTTGACTATAGCTTATGGCAGCTTTTATAAAATCAATAAATAATGGATGTGGCAATTCTACCGTACTCTTTAACTCAGGATGAAATTGTACACCTACAAACCATGGGTGATTTTTCAATTCCATAATTTCCACCAATCCTGTCTTTGGATTGATACCTGTTGGTTTTAATTCACTCTTACTGAAGGCATCTAGATAATCATTATTGAATTCATATCGATGTCTATGTCTTTCGGAGATCATGGTTGCTCCGTATGCTTGAAATGCTTTTGAGCCTTTTCTCAATTTACAATCATAGGCTCCCAAACGCATGGTACCACCTTTCATTTTGATTTTCTTCTGATCTTCCATCAAATCGATGACAGGGTTTTCAGTCTCTGCGTCCACCTCTCTGGTGTTCGCACATTTCAATTGTAAGACATTTTTAGCATATTCTACAACAGCAGCTTGCAAACCATAGCATATACCAAAAAATGGAATCTTATGTTCTCTTACATATTGAATGGCTCTCAACTTACCTGGGAAGCCACGCTCTCCAAATCCAGGAGCAACCAATACGCCATCTAAATCTTTAAATTCATTTTCAATGGACTCCATAGATTCTAATTCTTCAGAATGTATGGTAACTACATTTACCTTACATTCATTAGTGGCTCCACTATGCACAAATGATTCGTGAATGGATTTATATGCATCCTGAAGTTCGTTGTACTTACCTACCAAGCCAATAGATACCTCATTGAGTGGGTTCTTTAATTTGCCCAAAAAGTTTTTCCAGTCTGTAAGATCTGGCTCTTGCTTGGATTTCATTTTTAATTTAGAAAGTACTCTTAGGTCAAGTTTTTCCTTAAGCATGAGCAAAGGAACATCATAAATGGTCTCTGCATCAATGGCTTCGATCACTGAATTGCGTTTTACATTGGAGAATAGCGACAATTTTTCTCTTAGTTCACTAGTCAATTGATACTCCGTTCTACAAACCAAGATATCAGGTTGAATCCCACTTTGCAAAAGGGTCTTCACTGAATGTTGGGTAGGCTTTGTCTTTAATTCTTTGGCAGCACTTAAATAGGGCACTAAAGTCAGATGGATGGATACACAATGTTTGGTTCCATGTGATTGGAGAAATTGTCTTACAGCTTCGAGGTAAGGCAGTGACTCAATGTCTCCGACAGTACCTCCCAATTCTGTAATGATAATATCTAAATCGCTATCATTTTCCAAAAGTTTTATTCGACGATTGATCTCATCCGTAATGTGCGGAATAACTTGAACCGTCTTACCTAAATAGTCCCCTGCTCTTTCTCTATTAATGACCGTTTGATAAATTGCTCCTGTAGTCACGTTGTTAGCTTGACTGGTAGGTTCATTTAAAAATCGTTCATAATGTCCGAGATCGAGGTCTGTTTCTGCACCATCATCCGTCACATAACATTCGCCATGTTCATATGGATTTAGGGTACCAGGATCGACATTGATATAAGGATCAAATTTTTGAATTGCGATATTAAAACCCCTTGCCTGAAGTAATTTGGCAAGTGAGGCTGAAATAATTCCTTTTCCGAGAGAAGAAGTGACACCTCCCGTAACAAATATATATTTGGCCATGAAATGCTAAGCTCGTTACGGGGCATAAAGTTACATATAATGAATGTCGATTTCTAATATATGTTTAGTAATTTAAAAGTTTAGTGTGGATATCATGAAAAAAAGCCTTCTCTTACTCTTTATCATAGCTTTTGCTTCCTGCAATTCAGATCATTCAGCTAGTCAAAATGAAGCATTTAAGCCTAATATATTGTGGTTGGTAGCTGAGGATATGAGTCCTACCATTCCTTCTTTTGGTGATAGTACTATCATAACACCTAATTTAAGCAGATTAGCCGCGGAGGGTGTTTGTTATGATAACTTCTATTCTCCTGCTCCCGTTTGTGCTCCTGCAAGATCTGCGATTGCTCTAGGTATGTATCCCACAAGAATTGGATCTAATCATATGAGAACAGGTCCTTGGTTTTCTGATAATATTACTGAGCAAGTATTAGAATGGTACAAGACTACTGTGCCAGAAGATATTCCCATCTACGAAGCAATCCCTCCTGATGGTGCTTTGATGCTAAGTCAATACATGCAATCCAATGGATATTATTGCACTAATAATGCAAAGCGAGATTATCAATTTATCATGCCTCCAGGTGCTTGGAATGAAAGCAGCAATAAAGCGCATTGGAGAAACAGGAATGAACAACAACCCTTCTTTGCTGTATTTAACTTCGGTGTTACCCATGAATCTGCCATTTGGAATAAAAAATTGGATTCTTTATATGTTCCGGATGATTTAGAAGTAGAAGTACCACCCTATTTACCCCAAAACGAGATTGGTCAAAAGGATGTAAGAAAAATGTATTCCAATATCATGAGAATTGATGAGCAAGTTGGAAAAATTTTGGAGGAGTTGGAAGCTGATGGTCTATTAGAAAGCACGATCATTTTTTGGTATACCGATCATGGTGGACCTTTGCCGAGGCAAAAAAGATTACTGTATGATTCTGGTCTTAAAGTGCCTCTGATCATTCGGTTCCCCAATGCACTTTATAAAGGAACAAGGAATGATGAAATGATTAGTTTTATTGACTTAGCGCCCACGGTTTTAGATATGACTCGCTCAAAGCATTTTTGCCCTTATTTTGATGGAGCTTCATTTGCTCCTATCGGCTTCAGCCAAGTAGCAGAATTGCAAGAAAAAGAGCGACAATATATCTTTGCTGCTGCCGATCGCTTTGACGAAGTATCTGATCATTCTCGAGCAGTCAGAGACAAAAGATATAAATATATCAAACACTATGAACCTCAAAAGTCGATGCATCTAGCCGTTGGCTATCGAAAGCAAATGGCAAGTCAACGAGAATTGGATCGCATGCACCAGGAAGGAACATTGGATGCCATTCAAAGTCTTTGGTACCGTGATACCAAACCTGAAGAAGAATTATTTGATACCGAAATGGATCCTCATGAAATCCACAATCTTGCAGACGATCCAGCCTATGCTGATAAGCTCATGGAATTACGAGCAGCAAATCAAGAATGGATTAAAGCGACCCATGATCTATGTTTACAAGATGAACATGAGCTTATAAAAAAAATCTGGCCTGATGGAAAACAACCTGTTAGTCAGTCACCAAGAATTGTCCTTGAAGAACAAATGATTATTTTAGAATCAGAATTTCCCTCAGAACAAATATCTTACAGATGGAAATCGGATGATAGCAAAGCATGGCAATATTATATTGATAAAATCCCTGCTAAAGTTGGCGATGAAATTGAAGTCATTGCACATAGAATCGGGTATAAAAGCAGTACAATTATTTCAAAAAAAATAGATGAATAAGATATTAGGAAAAACAGGTTTTGAGATCAAGCCCATTGGTCTTGGTACTTGGCAAGTGGGTGGAAAATGGGGTTCTGGATTTGATCATGATCTCGCCAACAAGATTCTGCATAAAGCGGTAGATCAAGGTGTCAACTTCATTGATACGGCAGATGTCTATGAATCGGGAGAAAGTGAAAAAGCAGTTGGAAGGATTTGTAAAGAGCGATCAGAAAGATTATTCATAGCTACCAAGTGTGGGAGACAACTCAACCCTCACAATAATGAAAATTATACGCCTGCTGCACTGAGAGGCTTTGTTGAAGAAAGTTTACAAAGATTGCAATTGGAAACCATTGATTTGATCCAACTACACTGCCCTCCTACTGAGGTGTATTATCGACCTGAAATTTTTGGACTTTTTGAGCGCTTGAAAGAAGAAGGTAAAATACAATTCTTGGGTGTGAGTGTGGAGAAAGTTGAAGAAGGATTGAAGGCGATAGAATTTGACAATGTATGTTCAGTACAGATTATATATAATATGTTTCGTCAAAGGCCTCAAGAACTATTCTTTAAAAGAGCTCAAGAAAAAAATGTAGGTATCATCGTAAGGGTGCCGCTTGCCAGTGGCTTATTAACAGGCAATTATCATTCAAACACCACATTTGAAAAAGACGATCATCGATTCTTTAATCGTGAAGGAGCGGGTTTTGATCGTGGAGAAACTTTTAGTGGAATTGATTATGAAACTGGATTAAAGGCCGTCGATCGCTTAAAGAAGATTTTCCCCGAATATGAAAATTTGGCGCCGATCGCCTTAAAATGGGTTTTAATGAATCCAAGTGTTTCAGTAGTTATTCCAGGTGCATCAAAGGATGTACAGATAGACTCAAACATGCATGCATTAGCTTTGGATGATTTGAGTGAGACTCAATTAAGAGCAATAGATAATATTTATAAAGAATTAATTAAGGAGTCCGTGCATCCTTTTTGGTAACAAATCGGTCTTTGATTCGTATTCCTATTTTAGACCATTAAATCATTTATATGAAACAAGGTATTTTAAGAACCGCAATGCTAAGTTTGGCTGTTTTATTTAGCACACAACTATCTGCTATTCAGCCAGTAAAAAAGACAAAGATTAACGATGACAACATTTCAATCATACTAGATGAAATGAGTATGGCAGAAATTTTGGCCTCTTCTAATAAGGAGATTCAAAAGAAAACCGCTACTAAATTAAGTTTTAGAGATAAGGTCTTCTTGTTTACCCACAAGGGTAAAATTCAAAAAGCTAAAAAAGCTGGCGCAGATGAAGCAGCATTAAGATCGATGATGGAACACAGCTCGAAGGAGTTTAGTTTAGTCGCCTTTTTACTCGGATTCTTTTTGAGTTTATTAGGTGTATTACTTGCTTACATTTTTATGAAAAACTCAAAAGCCAGATCTTCTTGGTTTGGTCTTTTGACATCAGCTATAGTAGGACTTTTGGCATTTCTCAGAAGATAATAATATAGTCGCTACATACTTTGCGTGCTAATGCACTCAGGGTATGTGGCGATATTTTTCCTTCCCTATTTTAGAAGCAAAAGAGTTGAAAAACTATCGCTCCTTATCGTAGTAAATTTTATAATATTTCCTTCCATCAAATTCGGTTCCTCGTTCGATCAGTGATTTATCACCATGAATGTATATATGGAAGTTTTTATCCAATTTGAGCACGGACTTGTAATTTCTGGTTTGATTCGAGACTGCTTTTTGAGAAATATCAAAGGAATCATTGATAGATAATTCCTTGTTGACTTCATATTCGTTAAACTCCGTTATGAGGTTCTGACTCTGCAATACTTGCTGCTGAAATCCTTCTTTTTCGAAACTATCATTGTTATTAAAGTAATTCATGGTACGATCTAGAATTTCTAGCTTGTCCGTCTTAGGCATATCCTTATCAAGGTGGCTCACCACAAAAGACTTTGTTTGTTGCAGTAATTCTTTGGTGTTATTATAGTCATCTGCAATAGGAATCACTTTGAGGAAATCGTAAATCCAATATTGTGATTCTGCAGCTCGCGGATATTTATTTTTAATCAAAACCCGATAGCCATCACTCTTTTCAGTTTGAAGAATTAAACATCCTTTATCAATCCCATTTAGTGGATATCCAAGATCATGTTGAATCTCATATTGTGTTTCCTTTTGATTCATTTTAATGAAAGGAAGCTCATTTTCAGATCTAAAAATTCCGATGGCATCCATCAGCTCATCTTCTATTGCAAGCTGCGAAAAATAGACAACTGAAAAATGGGCGGATTTAATTCTTTCGTGATTTGCGTCATTGAAGACTTTTTCAGCAAGTGCTTTAGACTCTTGAATAAAATCATCTTGATTGTCAAATAATCTTTCTGCGATCTCATAGACTTGATTTTCGAGGCCTTCCATATTATTAAAAGCATGGACATCTATTAATTCAAAGGGACTCAGAAAATAATTTTGGATCTCTTGTCTTGAGGTTTCGGCAAACTGGTTTAATTGAGACGAAAGTCTCAGTTCTCCTGCAAGCATTTTGTTGCCTACTTCATGCGTGATAAATTGCTCCAAAGACGCATTCTCAATATTTAACTCCTCATTCATCAGTAAAAAATTATTAGGTTTTGTACAGCTAAGGTGCACAAAGAAAAAGCTAAAATCTTAATTGTGGGCTAATAAAAGTAAAAATTAATTGACGATCAATTTTTGTTGCACCCTTCCCTTATCAGTTTCTATGGAAACGAAGTAGATTCCTGCCTTGAGTTCAGAAATATCGATCTGTAATGCTCCTGATTGTAAAGGCTGATCTTTTACTAATTTACCTGAAGCGTCAAAAAAGGAAATTTGATGAACTTCTGCTTCTGCATTAATTTCGATTCTGTCACTGCTTGGATTGGGGAAAATAGAGAAAGAAATAATTTCTTGATCTCTACTGGCTACTTCTAAATTAGGTGAAAGATCGATGCCATCAAGGGGAAAGCTGAAGGTCGATCTGGCAAATGTTCCAATCCATAAAGTATTTGTTATAGGGTTGTACTCCACATCATAGATAGGTACAATAGGTAGATTATTTCCAATCATAGACCAGGTATTCCCTCTGTCTACGGTACCGAATAATGCTCCATCTGTTGCAACAAAAATCACACTGTCTTGATAACCAGGCATGATTAAGACATCATTGATGGCTATCTGGGGCAGATCTCCAGAAATGTCTGCCCAATCCTGACCAAAATTTTGTGTATAGTGGATTAAAGGGGTATCATCATTGTCTCTGTATCTCGAATGTGTTACCACAGCACGTGAAAGAAAGTTAGGTGAAGTCTTGACGTCTGTAACATAAGCTTCTGGCAAATTGGCTGACACCAATTCAAAGTCTGCCGTTTCATTAATTCTGCGCCATACAGATCCTCCAATGGTACCTACATATAAAAAGCCCTCTTGCAATGATGACTCATCTAAGGCACTTATGTTTGGCAAGAACACGGTATTTTGAGAAGTTGCAAGTGTATCACTTATTGGATTCCAAAATGGATTGGGTACATTATCTTCTATCCTGTGCACTCTGTTGGTTCCACAATAAAGCACTTCGGGATTATGTGGACTGATGAGATAGGGCATATCCCAATTTCGATCTAAAGTTGGATCCAAGCCCAGATCTAGAAAACTATAAGTATCCCCTCCATCCTTGGTAGTTCGAATAACTCCTCTTTGAGATTCTGTGTAATAGATATTTGGATCCGTAGGATGATATCTTGTTTGGAAGCCGTCTCCTCCACCAATTTTCGGCCAGCTATTGAAGTTAGTAGCATTACCTGTTACTGTTCCATTATCCTGTGATCCCGCTGCAATCTCATCAGGGCTATGTGGATTATAACTGATTCTATAAAATTGTGTAGTTGCATTATTTTCTATATCCTGCCATATGAGATCATCACCACCAGAAAACTGATAGGCTCCACCATCGGTACCCACATATATTTTACCATGTGCAAATTGCATATCATGATGATCCACATGAGGTCCTCCACCAACGCTACTTACATTCTGCCACAGTTCATCGCTTTTTCTATATCTCCACACATGTACTCCAAGCAAATAAATCTCATTTTCATCATAAGGATTTAATCGTATTTGACCAAAATACCATCCAAATCCACCAAGGGCATTGCTATTCAAACCTTCAAGGCTAAGCTCTTGCCAGCTGGCTCCAGCATCATTACTTTCCCAAAGACCAAGCATTTGACTATTCACACCCACATACATGGCATAGACTTGATTAGGATTGGATTCAGATATGGTCAGACCTGTTCTTCCTAGGTCACCACTAGGTAATCCATTGGTTAATTTTTCCCAATTATCTCCCCCATCTATCGATTTCCAAACAGTTGCGCTTGGACCTATTATTTCTGAATCAACATTATTACGGATTCGATTCCATCCAGAAGCATATAAGATATTTGGATTGTCTTTATTCATCACAACATCCACTACTCCAGCTGAGCTATCCAAAAATAAAACTTGCTCCCAACTAAGACCACCATCCAAAGATCTATACAGACCCCTATTATCATCCAAAGCAAAAGGCAATCCCATCGTAGCAGCGAATATGATATTTGTATTGCTTGGATCAATGACAATCCTCGCTGTCGTCCTCGTATTGCTGAGTCCCATGTGTTCCCAATTCAAACCGCCATCTATCGATTTATAAATACCATTGCCAATTAAAGGATAACCAGAAATATTGGGATCTCCTGTACCAGCGTACACGATGTTTGAATTATTTGGATCTATGGCAATGGCTCCAATCGCTGTTGTTATTTCATTATCAAAAATGGGGTTCCAATCTTGACCTCCATTGGTAGTTTTAAAAATCCCACCGGAAGAATATCCGAGATAGATTATGGCTTCATTTTGAGGGTCAACGGCGATAGTATTGACTCTTCCACCATAATTACCTGGCCCTTCTTCGATCCAAGGTTCATCAAAGCGATCATCATCTTTTTCGGCTTTAATTTTTTTAATACTATTTAGTGCTTGATGATATTGGTCGATTGAAAATTTACCACCAGTAGAAATTCTCTGTTGCATCCATACATCGTATGGCTCATGTTTTTCATCAAATTTTTGTGGAATGGATTGTTGATCCTTAGTGTCAGTGTTTAAGAAAATTAGAACCGCAGCTAGAACAAGTGTTGATGGTAAAAGATATTTCATGTTAATAAAGATAAGAAACCCACTTTATTAAATTCCAAGGCTTGATGGCATATCTGTTTACCTAAGGACAAAATTCAATTTTCTTAGGCAGATCAATTTAGGACATGGACTCAATTTGTTTCCAAATTTCTTGAGCTTCTGCTGTTTTTAGATCTGAGGCTTTTCGGTCTGTTTTAGAAAGACGGAATGCTTCTTCTTCCAGTTTCTGCGCTTGTTTTACTAATGCTTCTTTGGGATCTTTCTTCTTAAAAATATTGAACATAGAATTCTTTTAGATAGAATAAAATTAAATCCATTTAGTTCAAAAAAAAAGCGCAATGTTTCCATTGCGCTTTATACTTTATTAGTCTTTTATTACTGGAGCTGAATTCCATTGAGCTTTATCAAATCTCATACTGGCCAATTCTCGGTAAGATTTCACACCTGTAAAAGTTACGCCTGTGAAGACTGGAGCTACAAGAATTGCAGGAGCTAACCATACTCTGTTTCTTGCTTTTTTGTCTCCTTTGATATACAATGTCTTTAAATCATTCAATTCTACGATTTCGAAATTCCCTCTTTTTGATTTCCCAAAAACTTCCATGCTAAGAACGATATTGTCTTCATTAATTTGGGTAACGTATGCTCTTTTCTGAAAAACCATATCTGTAGTTTTGAAGTAAATTAAATCTCCTTCAAGTAAGATTTTTTGGTTACCATTTTTGGCTTTTGTAAACATCACATAGTTTTGATCCATTTGTGGATTGTTATCTCCGTTAGCTGCAAAAAGGATTTGTGTGCTAAGTAGTAAGCTGAAAATTATCGTTAATTGTTTCATTTTATAAGGTTTTAAAAATTTAAAATTTTGTTGTTGTTTGCCTTAAAGACTCGACTTAAATTCTAATAGTTGGATGGCATTTAAGTATTAAGATTTTTTTAAGTTTTAGTTAAGCTTTTATTTTCCTATCTGGCATTGAAAGAAAGAAGACAAACTTGCTTTTAGTTAAGATGAGATAAGCATTATTCGTATTATTGCATTAAACTTTTTACATGAGGCGAGTAATCGTGCTAACGTGTCTGCTTATTGGGGTATTATTTTCTTGCGAAGAACCACCGACTGAAGACATTACTAAGGTTGTAACTGAAGACATAGTCTATGTTTCAGGAGAAACGATCATCATTACGGGTCGGCTGATATCTCCGAGTTTGCGTGCTGCAATCGATCATGGATTTGAATTATCCAATGATGAGGGATTTAGCAATCCAACTAGAATAAGCTTAGGAGAAAAATCCGTACCTGGAAGGTTTGTTGCTGAGTATAAAGACCTATCTATTGACAGTGATTATTTTATCAGATCTTATGTAGATTTTAGCGATGAAAGTTTTTTAGGTAATATCTTAAGTTTTAGTTCATTAAATCCTGGCCTTGTAGATTTTCAACCTAGATCAGCATTTGGCAATCAAAGACTCAAAATAGAAGGAGTCAATTTGACTGCAGATACTAAAGTCTTTTTTGATGGAGAAGAAGTGGAGATTAATAGTTTAAAATTTGAATCGATCATTGAGATTGATATTCCTTCTTTCAATAACAAACAATTTGCTGAGATTGTCTTAGTTTCTCAAGGAGACACATTGACATTTCCATACCCTTTTGAATATGTGATTGGTAAATGGGAACCTGTTGCTAATTTTCCAACAGCAGATAATTACTATGATGCACTTTTCTTCAAATATGAAAATGATCTCATCTTTGGTTTAGGTACTTTAAACTTTAGTATCTACGCTCAGAATGAGATTTACAAGATGGACTTAGATAATTTTGAATGGACTAATTTAAATTATTTTGGCCCAAGCATGGCAGGAGCTTATCGTGCAGGACCTCACTTTGGAGGAGGATCATTGGAAAAAGACCGTGTGAATACGATTCCTCTTCCAGTAGTTGACAACTTCTTCAATTACAATGGGACGGACTTTGATCAACTTTTTCCTATTCCACATCAAATTTACAACGCCGCAGTCTTGACGGATGACAACTACACCTATTTATATGGTGGAGAGAC
>CALGNN010000182.1 GCA_937961455.1 uncultured Saprospiraceae bacterium | reverse complement strand
TAATATTAATCAAAAATGAAACGAATAAAAGCCCTAATCCTTCTTATTGTTTTACTCACAAGTCATGCTTCAATTGCACAAGAAAAATTGCTGAGTGTTGCACAACTCCAAGAAGACTTTAAAATCTTACGACATAATATTGAGGAAGTGCATGCTGCACTCTATTTATATACTTCAAAAGAAGAAATTGATCAAGCATTCGATGAAGCAGCTTCCAAGCTTAATCGTCCTATGACAGAGATTGAGTTCTATAGAATAATTGCTCCATTACAGGGCTTAATAAAAAATGGACATACTCAAATTGCACCTAGCGAAGCCTATTTTGAAATTATAAAAAAAGAGAAAAAACTTTTACCCTTATCCCTTTATCATGATAATGGAAATATTTTTATTCTTCAAAATCTTTCCCAAGACACAAGCATTCAACTCGGAAGCATTATCAGAGAACTGAACGGTGAAAATATGATGCAAATGGTAGAGGACTTTGCTGAGCAGATGACTAAAGACGGAGACAATATGAGCTTCCCTATCGAAAGAACCGTAAGAAATTTTAATACCAGATATTTTTATTCAAGAGATCAACCAGAATATTACCAACTTAAAATTGAAGATCTAGATGGAAATATTAGATCCCTAAAAATGGAAGGATTATCACTTGATGAAATCAAGAAAAATAGAGATGAGAGATATGGAAAACCTGTAGATTTTTGGGAAACTGATGATCCTGTTTATACACTGGAATTTAAAGAAAAGACTGCTATCATGACGCTGAAGACTTTTAGCAAGTCTACTATTCGAAAAAGAAATAAAAAATCCAAGCAATGGTTTAAAGAGTGTTTTGCCGAAATCCTTGATAAGCAAACAGAAAAGTTAATCATTGATCTTAGAAGTAACGGAGGAGGAGACCCTGAACCTACGATTGAATTGTTTTCACACCTGTATCCAAAGTCATTTACTTTTTATAAAGCCATGTACACAGAAACACAAAAGATTCCAAATGGGAAACTATATAAGGACCCAATATTTTTGTTGAATTTGTACACAAAGTTAAAACTCAAAAAAAATGGCGAACGCTATGATGTGAAAAATGTAGCAGGATTAAAACCCTATGCTCCAGCTAAAGAACAATATACCGGAGAAGTCATCGTCTTAATTGATGCTTATTCATTTTCAGCAACAGGTGAAATGTGTGCCATCTTAAAAGAACACGATAGAGTCACTTTTATCGGAGAAGAAACTGGTGGAAACCCCAATCAAAACACAAGTGGTATGATGTTACAACTAACCTTACCTGAATCTCAAATACGGGCCATCATTCCAGTTGTGGTCTTTGAAATGAATGTAAATTTTCCCAATGAGCGCAGAGGTATCATTCCAGATATTCCCTTACGAAATTCGATTGAAGATCAAATAAACGGATTTGATCGCGTTATGGATTTTGCACTAGATTTTAAAAAATAAAGTTGCTGATCTATCATCAATTATAGGGACATTTAAAAAATTTTGTGCGAATATCCCCCCAATGGGTGATGTATCTGGTTGATTAGTTGAATACTTTTGAACAAGTTATTTTTCAAAGGCTTCAATTAACCCATGAAATTTTTAAAACTATTTATAGTTTTTTTTATCTGTAGTTTGACGCTTCAAGCGCAATATACTGACAATGATTTCAGTAGGGTTTACAATAAAATAAATAGTCAAAAAATTTATCAGCTAGATCGCTCAGCAGATAATTATTTTAAAGACTCTATAGAAATTGTGGAAATAAGCCAACTGTTACAATTCCTAAATTCATTCATGAATCAAGAATTAAAATTGAACGGTCGTGGATCATTTAATTTTGGAGGTAATGAGTCAGATTTAAATAGTTTGTTTAGAGTAGGTGTAGGTGCTTCTATTGATAAAGGACTTTATCCATTCGAATTAGATTTTTCTACAGGCATCCAAACCATTATTCAAAATGGCGTCTTTCAAGAAAATCTTTCGGATATAGATATTTCAGTTGATTTTCACCCCATCGTTCCGAAGATCGACGCTAAAAATGATGGGCTTTGGTTGGAAAATTATGTTTTTATCAAAAGGTTTAACGATGCATTTTTGGGCATAGAGCAGCGGTATGAAGTGGGTGGTGGATTTACCTTTAATTTTTTCAACTCGAAATTGACAAAAGCAGGAAATGAAAATGAGACAGCCTTAAATAGCAAACCAACTTATAATGTCTATGGGGAAGATCTAATTAGATGTTTAGAGACATGTTTTAAAACTAAGAACATTCTATCCCTCACATCTACAGAAACAGAAACCATTAGCTATACGAGGGAGCGGTATCTCAGAGCTAATAAGAAAAAATACAGCAAGTTGCGTCTGGCGATGTTGGTAGGTCTACACTATGAAATTGAAAAAGCTCAAGCACAAAATATCGTTCGCTTAAACGGAAGAGATACCTTATTACAACAAAGTTTTGATGCTACCAATTTATTGCGTTGGCAAATTAGACCTACTATTAAATGGCAGCCAAAGGATGGTTATACTTTCAGATTGTACCCTTACCTAAAGTTGCCATTAGGAAACATGTATGATACCGTAGTTGAAGATGGTAATGTGGACAAAAGATTTGATTATTTCCTGGACCTACATAGTTCATTTGACATCGCTGTTGAAAAGAATTTTAGTATCAGAATATTTTACCGTTTGCTCTATGACAATGCTCCTAAAAGAGCATTTATAAAACAAGAAGATGCTACTTACGTCCTCCTTGAAGGTCAGACTAAACATAGTGCTTTTGGTGTCTCCTTGAATTTTGGGTTCTAGGAAGACATCTGCGGTTTTGGCCGATTGATTCTCTGTCAATCGGCCTTCTTTTTCTTCATTTATTATAATTAATAAAAAGTTAATGTTGGTACTTTTGTTCAAACTACGAATGTATTCGTATTATATTTAGCTTAGAAAGAATTTCTTTCACTGGCTTTTAAACGATTCATTAACTTATCTTTCTAAATAAAAAGAATAGATGAAAAATATACTGATTATATCATTGCTTATCATTCCGCTTTTTTGCTTTGCTCAGAAATCCGGAGTGGTAAATTATGTCCATACCATTAAGATAGATTTGTCCAATAGAGATTTGCCTAAAGAAATTTTAGATAAAATTCCCAAAGAACGTGTTTCTCACAAAACTTTAATTTTTAATGAAACTGAGTCATCTTATAAAACGCTCATCAAAGAGGAAGAAGAAGATGTTGAAGGTGAATCAGGTGGCATGAGATTTAGAATGCGAATGATGGGTGGAAATGAAAAAGAGCAGACCTATAAAAATCTTGAAGATAAAGTAGCCATAGATCAGAGAGATCTGATGGGTAAATTATTTAAAATCAATGCTGACATTGAGGATACAGAATGGAAAATAACCGGAGAGAAAAAGATAATATTTAAATATATGGTCTTAGAAGCACAGACCATGATTGATGATACCGTGGCTGTTTCTGCTTGGTTTACTCCGCAAATTCCTGTATCAAATGGCCCTCAGATGTTTGGAGGGTTGCCTGGATTAATTCTTGAAGTTCATATCGGGGAAGAAGGTAAAAATGTCATACGCCCAACTGAGATTGATCTTCGTGAAATAGAAATAAGTGAAATTGTAAAGCCTGATGAAGGCAAAGAAGTCACACACGAAGAATTCAGAAAAATTCGAAAAGAAAAAATGGAGGAAATGAGAGAAATGAGAGGCGCACGAAAAGGAGGAAATCGTGTGATAATTAGAGGATAGTATGGCTATAAAAACTACCCCAATACTCTTTGTCATCTTTCTATTGTTTTCCAGTAGTTTGATAGGTCAAACTTTCAGTCTAACTGGCAATATCGTAGATAGCTTAGACGCTCCAATTGAGCTTGCTACTGTAATTCTTTTACAAGAGCAAGATTCTCTCATGGCAGGTTTTTCCGTTACTAATGCTAAAGGGAAATTTAAGATTGATGAATTAAATTCTGGCACTTATTTAATGACCGTCTCCTATTTAGGATTTCGTGACTATAATGGTAAAATAACAATAGACTCAGACAAGAATCTTAATAAGATTCAAATGAAACTCACAAGAAATTTGTTGGATGAAGTTACTGTCACAGAAAGTTATGTTCCTGTAAAAATCAAGAATGATACGATTGAGTACAACGCTAAAGCATTCAAAACACAAGCCAACGATAACGTCGAAGAATTATTAAAAAAATTACCTGGAATTGAAGTAGAAGATGATGGTACTATTAAAGCACATGGTGAAGAAGTTGAAAAAGTCTTAGTTGAAGGAAAGGAGTTCTTTGGCAATGATCCTACTATAGCCACTAAAAATCTTCCTGCTGATGCCGTTGATGCTATTCAAGTATACGATAAGCAATCTGACATGGCAGAATTTACTGGCGTTGATGATGGAGAAAGACAGAAGACTTTAAACATTGCTTTAAAGGAAGGCAAAAAAGCCGGATACTTTGGTAAGGCGGATCTAGGTTATGGTACAGAAGATCGTTATAAATCAAAGTTTACCTTAAATAGGTTTGATAAGATGACTCAACTCTCTGCTATTGGAATGTCCAATAATATCAATGAGCAGGGATTTTCATTTAATGACTATGTAGACCTTATGGGTGGACTTGGCAATCTTATGAGTGGTGGAAGATTCAATCCATCTCAATCTGGCATCAACATCTCAGATGGTCTAGGAGATGGTTTTGTAAACACCCTTGCAGGTGGTGCTAACTTTAATATTGACTTCAGTGATAAATCCGAAATCAATTCAAGCTATTTTATTAACAATATAAATAACACCATAGATCAAGAAATTTATAGAGAAAGTTTACTTGGCGAAAATCAAGGTTTTATTACTGATCAAAGTGCCTTTCAAGAAAACACGAATACCAGCCACACTTTAAATATTACTTATCAGACAGAATTTGATTCAACACAAAAATTCATATTACGCTTTAATGGGACCTATAGTTTAACAGATGCATTCACGGATTCTAAAACACTAAATATTGATGGTGAGGATGTAGTAAAAAATAGCTCCTTTGTAAAAAACAGCTCAAATGGAAATAATTTGAGAGCCAATGCCAATCTTACTTATACCAAACGTCTATTAAAAAAGGGCAGATTTCTTAGCACCAATTTTAAATTAAATCAACGGAATAGAACCCAAGAGGCAGATCTTAATTCATTGACAAGTTTAAATACTACCATCGAGGAAGAAATCATAAATCAATACCAAAGTATCATAAATAATCAAACTGATTATTCCATCAAGCTTTCTTATACAGAACCTCTTGGAGGCAAAAAATATTTAACTACCTCTCTTATCAGATCAGACATCGGAAATGATTACGATAAAGTGTTTTTTGATATTGCTGGAAGTGGTAGTTTATTAAAAGACTATTTATTAAGTAATGCTTATCGCAGAGATTATAATTATAATACGGCAAGCTTGAATTTAAAATATAATCCTAAAAAATATCAATTGAGCGTAGAAGCAGGACTTCAACAATCCATTCTGAAAGGGCTGCTTAGAAATAATAATACGAGTATCAATCAAAAATACTTATATGTATTGCCCGCTATGAACTTAAATTATAATTTAAGTCGCTCAAGCAATTTAAGGCTTTCCTACAGGACTCAAATTACAGAACCCAGCTTGACACAATTACAACCCATTATTGATAATTCTGATCCATTAAATGTGTATCAAGGAAACCCTGACTTAGATCCTGCTTATCAGCACAATTTGTCATTACGATATAATATATTTTCTCAATTTTCAAATATTGGCTTCTTTAGCAATCTTACTGCACGATATATTAATAATCCCATTTCTAATACTACCTTGATAGATGAAAACTTAGTTAAATTTTCATCTCCAATAAATACTGATCAATCTTATAATATTCGTTTTTATGGAAATTTTAATGCTCCATTAAAATTTATTAAGCACCGAATTTCTTTGACGGATAATTTCAATTTTAATAATGGCATTACCTTTATTAATGGTGCAGAAAATGTATCAAATAGAACAACTCATCGAATTAATCTAAGCTTAGAGAATCTTAAGAATAAAATTGTAAGTGTAGAATATGGCGGTTCTATTTCTTTTAATAATCAAAAATATTCTAATAATGCTGAATTAAATCAAGATTATATTAATTACAGTTATTTCACTGATTTTAATCTTGAGCTCAAAGAACGATGGGAATTTTCCACCTATTTTAGAAATTATTTGTTTTCCAATGAAAGCTTTGGAAACGAAATTAGTATTCCTATCTGGAATGCATCAGCTTCAAGGATTTTTGGGGAGCAAAAAAAATTCATGATTGAATTATCTGCTACTGATTTATTAAATAGAAATCAGAATATTAATAGAAGCATTAATTCCAACTTTATTCAAGAACAAAGAATAGAAAGTCTTGGAAGATATTTTATGGTTCAATTAAGTTATAATTTTTCTGGCTTTGGTGCCCAAGACAATATGTTTAGAGGTAGAGGAAGAGGCAGAGGTGGTAGAAGGTAAACTTCTGGTTGAGAAAAATACGAGCTTCTAATTATTAAATTTCAATGGTTGCCTATTGAATAACAAAACAGCTTCAATCTATTTATATACCAATCTCTTCAAATAAACCATTTAAAGTTTCATCTGAAGGACGAGGAGCATCTGCCTTTACGATCTTTCCATTTTCATCTATTAGAATAAATCTTGGAATTCCTTTAATGTTATATTCTGCTACCACATCAGATTTCCAAGCATTACCATCCATAATTTGCTGACCGCCTAGTTCTTTTTCTTCTACGAATTTTTTCCATTTCTCTTCATCCTTTTGCTCATCTATTGAAATACTTACAAACTCAATATTTTTATCATGATAGGCTTTTTCGACTTTCTTCAAAGATGGAATTTCTCTGATACAGGGTCCACACCATGTGGCCCAAACATCAATGTACACATGCTTACCTTTAAATTCTGAAATATTAACTTTTTTGCCATCTCTTGTGAAGCCAGAAAAATCAGGTGCGACGTTTCCTCTTTTCAATACTTCCCAAGGTTTGACCATGGATTCAAAACTTTTTTGGATGTAAACATTGCTTACATCTGCACGAAAATCAGTAATGATATCATCCATTCCATCAACACCACCTCCAAAATTTATTTTATCACTGAGTTGACTGAATTTAAAAAAGTCTCTATTTACATTTTTGTCAAAGACCACATCCACACGATCTAATATGGCGTCGAAATAACTAGAGATATTATCATAATCCATAAAATTGATTCCCTTTCCAACAAATGTTTGACCATAACTTCTCCCCTCTTCGTAATCCAATAAGGCAGGATCATTAACGTTAATATCATCTAGCGAAGAAAAAAAGTTGTCAGGCAATGAAGCTTCCTTTTCAAAATGATAATGGTACATCGCTGGGAAATTCATTAAGTCAACGCCCTTCGTTGCCAATAAACGTGTCTTCAAAGATTTTTTAAAAGAAGGATCTAGACCCTTAGTATTTTGACAATCTGCAACCAAAGAACTAAGTTCTTGATATTTATTATTGATGCTATCTAAAAATGCTTCTGGTTCTGTTTTGGCCATTGCAAGACCATTGTATTTTTTTGAAGCTGCTGATTTGATCTCAGTAAATCGCTTTATAAAATCATTCGCAGAATGGGTATCCGCATCAACTGCAAGTTTAGTAGAGTCCTCAGCTGACTTATGAATCTTAATACGCTCTCCTGGCTTTATATAAACGTGATAGGAATTTCTTCCATGCGTAAAGTTTACAATTTCTGCTTTCGCCAATTTCAAATCTATGCTCTTGTCAGAAGCTGATTTAAGATCAATCGTATCTAAAATTCCATTAGCTATCTGACGAATTACGATTTCACTATTATCCATATTAGCTACATCAAAATCGAGGCTCGTTGTATTAGCGCTATCATTTTTACATGCTGCGAAAGTAATTACCACAAAAAGTAAGAGGAATAAATTTTTCATTGATCTGATTTAAGATAGACTAAGATAAATCTAAAAGCTAAGATTCTTAGCAGCCAAAATGACTTTTAGACGGATTCTACCTTTTTACAAAACAATTCATTTTTCACCCCAAAGAGTGATTTATCTAATTGATGCGACTGGTAATTTTGTATAAATATTATTACATAATGAATAATCGTACATTATTTCTTTTGATTGCATCTTGTTTTTTATTCTGTCAATTATGCTACGGACAATTTTACATAGCACCGAAATATGGATTTAATGGTGTAGTAAGTTTTAGTGAGATAAAGGATGCTACACTAAAAAAAGAACAAGGCAAACAATTTGGCATTGAGCTAGGGCGCTCCTTTCTTTCTATTTTATCTATAAAGGGAGAAATCCTTTACACCAATGATGCATATGCATTAGTGAAAGAGCATATTTTAATCAATCAAAACCAACAAGAATATTTACTTAATGAGTCGGTTGCTATTAAGAATGGAAGTTTGAGTACCAATGTTGCTTTGAGTTTTGATTTAGGAAAATTCGAATTAGCTGTGGGGCCTCAACTTGATGCCTTATTCAGTTCGAAGGGAAATGGTTCGCATCAATTTGCTCAAGATAGTAGTATCAGTGTTTTGTATAATTATTTAGAAGATGATGCCGGTGAAGGAGCTTATTGGAATTATCCCTTAAAGCCAGATGCACTTTTTGAGAATAGTAAATTGGGACTTAATGTTGGTTTGAGTTTTGAATTGTTTCGCAACTTCTACGTGGAAGCAAGGACCAATTATAAGTGGACGGATTTAATTAATAAATATTATACCCAAGATTTGAGTGTGGAGCAATTTGATTTGTTATTGAATCTGAGTTATCGTGTTCCTATTAAAAAACGTAAGAAGAAGGAGAAAGATGCTAAGTCTAATGATGAGGAGGAGTTTGGATTTTTGGGGTATTAGGTTTTTGGGGTTTTGGCTTTTTGGCTATTTGGCTATTTGGCTATTTGGCTATTTGGCTATTTGGCTATTTGGCTATTTGGCTATTTGGCTATTTGGCTATTTGGAA
>CALGNN010000181.1 GCA_937961455.1 uncultured Saprospiraceae bacterium | reverse complement strand
AATGGTAGGTGGAGAGATCAAAACCAAGTTTGACCCTAATGGAAGTAACATCGTTGATCTTGATGCACTATCAGATATTTTTGATAGTCCATACGATTTTGACTTAGAAGAAATTATCATTGATGGTACGATCGTCAATGCTGAATATGTAAATGGAGAGTACATCATCACCTTAGACGATGGGTCTACTCAGGTTATTTATGATTACCCCATTATTGTGACTGATGAAAATGGCGACTCTTGGGTTTTCAGTGGAGGCTTAGTAATGGAGATTGATGATGAGTGGGGAGATCCTAATGCACTCAATCCATACCAAACTGGATATTTTAGTGTAAACACATCTACACAAAATTACGGATTTGACGATTACAAGTCTGAGATTCAAAATGAATATGCCACTTTTGATGGCAGCTATAGATTGCCCTACAAGAGTGTTGCAATCAATGGACAAGATAAACTGAAATTTACTTTGACAGGCACCATCGATGATATGGAGGCCGTAAAATTTGTCACTGAAGATGGAGTCATCTTTCCTTCTACCGTTCTAAGCGATACAGAGTTTGAAGTTAGCATTGCTGGATTTGATGATAAAAAAATGCGTGTCTATGCAGCATTAAGTCCTGAGATTGCTCTAGGTGGCTTTGAAATGCATGCTTGGAAAGTTATTGAATATAAAGTGCATTTAGTACCTGTCAATGGTGCAGGTGCAAACATAAATGCAGCAACAGTTGAAACTCAACTTAATGACTACTTCAAACAAGGTGTAGTAAGATTTGAAGTGGATAAACTCAACAGCATATCGGATACTGATCCTGATGGAACTATTGAAGGTGATAAAGGGACATTGACTGCTTACACAAGCGACATGCAAAGAATCATGTCAACTTTCGATGCTAATAATGATTTTGAACCCATTGAGTTTTATTTATTTCTTACAGACAACATGGAAGGCGCCACTAAAGGATATATGCCTGAAGGTCTCAATAGAGGATTCATTGATGTAAACAAAGGAGACGCTGTTAAAACAATGGCACATGAGTTGGGTCATGGTCCTTTCACCTTGGAGCATTCATGGGTAGACTATAGTGGTTTCACTCAAAGTAGTTCTCAAAATCTTATGGATTACGGAGGATCCAACCAAGGAACTGAATTATGGTACAGGCAATGGAAGCGGATGCATAATCCAGGCATACCCTTACCATGGATTCAAAACGAAGAGGATGCGCAAAGTGTGGATTTAACAGATATAGCTATTTTAGAAAATTTTAAAAATGAACATTCAAATCCTGATATCAATGGCACATTCACTTTCTTAGCTCCATCAGGATTACCTATTACACTACCAAAGACTTTGACCGCAGTATCATTTAATACAGGTGACAATGTAGGTCAAACCCAAAATAATTGTACCGTAAATTATATTACTTACCCCGTAGGCAGTTTACGTTCTTTCAAATATGAAAAGAATGGAGTTGAGGTTAACCATACCATTGCATTTAATTGTTCTGCTTCATCATTCAGTTACTATAAAGAACATGGTAGTCAATCCGCATATGTAGATACTATTACTCCAAAATTTGGGACCTTTGATAATCATCATTCGATTATTGGATATCCATGCCTATCAAATAATACAGTAGGTTTTATCGTGGGTAAAGTAGATCTATCTGAATTTAGCGATTTAAATTATTCATCAATCCCAAGCAATGCTTATAAAGCAACAGGCGGATTTGTTCCTTTAGACCATTTTGGAGATAAGACCATAAGCTATTCTATTGCAACTACTTCATCGTTTTCATTTCAGCCTCAATATGAAGCAGAGGCTGAGGCCTTCATAAAAAATCTTGGAGCAGATATGATTTGTGGATCTAAGGCTTCATTTTATTTATTTACTCACGCCGATCAATTAAATAATTATCCAGGGTTTTATGGCATATGCCATGAGAACTATGAAAGTCTAACAAAGCAAAAAATACTGGAAAGAGCTGAGGTGAGTTACAATAATTTGTATGTGTATGTTGATGGCGGCTACCCTCCTATTCCAACTGATAAGACTGTTGAAGATTTATTTAAAATAGTAGAATACAATCAATGGAAAAGTGAAGATGTCACACTTTATGAAAAATACTATAATTATAAAAACAGTTTAAATCAAGACTTTTGGACTGATATACAAGATATCACTCAGGCGAATGCCCAAACCTTATTTAATAAATTATATGAATGGAAAAGCGACCCATGTGCCTTATCAACTCTTACTTGGGAACAAAGAGAACACACACTTCGATTACTAGGTGAGAAATTAGATTTCACCGAAGATAATTGGTATGACTCAGATCTTGAAGAAGAAAACATTTACAATTATGTTATTGCACAAGCTCCACAAGAAGATCATGGAAAGATTTTAAATTTCTTCCAAAGTAACCCTACTATCTATGTCAGGGTAGCAAGCTTGATGAATGATGTGCATGCTTTTAGTTCGGCAGATACTCACGGGTTCGATATGTTTGCTAATCTCTTATTTGTGTATAGTCAAAATGCTGGACATACTTTCATCGATTCCTACGTCGCTGGGATCATCAGTCCATCTTCTCAAGATAGTTATACATACAGTTATGATTTAAGTACAGGTACGATAGATTTAGGTTTAAAGAATTTTGAAATCATAATTGGCCAAGATGGCAGTACATTCAAAAATTATACACCTCCTCATTTCAACACAGGAGCTTTAAGTCCTTTTGCAACAGTAAAAATGACCTTTGCATCAACTGTTCAATTTAATTTTGGCCAAAGTGATCCTATTGTTTTTCAGGCTGGATCATCTGGGGAGATTCCAGTATTCTTTTTAGACTATTTATATCGCAAGTACGATGATTCAAATTTTGAACTTGGATTGAGAATAGCATTTGATGGAGTAGCCATTTTAGCTGGCATCTTTACAGGTGGCGCAGGAACGGCTGCTTTGTGGGTATTGCGAGCAGGAGCTGTTTATGGAGCTGTCGATTATTTTGTTGCACATGATCAATACGAATTTGAAGTATATGGTTCTTCAGCCATAAGTCAAGATGTTCATCAGATTTGGAACATGTTGGGTCTTGCAATTGGAATCGCAGACCTTAGTATCCTAATAAGGCAAGTCGGACCTAAGCTATTATTGATTCCTTCAAAAGCAAGGTCATTCTTTAAAAACATTTTCAAAAACTACGGTAAACAAAAGATTGCTGCATTCGAAGATGCAATAAAACAAACGATAGCAAAGCTTCAGCAACAATTGGATGAACTTCCAATAGATGCTCCTCCACAAGCAATTACAGATTTAGAATTTACCATTGATTATTGGAACAAAATTTTAAAAGGTGTTCAGATCAGCAAAAATTTTGACTTTGCAAACGGAGCCGTGGCAAGTATTGACAATTTTGGTATTAGTATTTCATCAAATAATAAAGGTCAACTAACCTACTTAAATGCGCCATTTGGTGATGAATTTGATATCATCCAAATAGCAAACCAAACAGGTGTCAAACCAACTGCTTCAAGTGTTATCCCTCTTAATGGAGACCCACCGCCAGGACATTCCTTATTAACAACAATTGAAAATATACCATCAGAAGTAGATGGACTTGCTCAAGGTAGAACATTTGAAGTATGGCATTCTCCAACACAGGGAACAAAGTGGAGAATCATATCAATCGTGGACAACCTTATACTTACAAACAATCCAGGTTTGATGGATTTTTACCAGCTATTTGCAGCTAAAGGTTGGACAAGTTATTTTGACAACTTCTTTAACAATGCGGATGTAATCAATTATTTCGACAATCTAGAAGGTAGTGTAAGATCAGGAATGAAAGCCATGCTTGCGAATATTGATGATGCAGCATCTAGCACAGCAGATGCTTTAAAAGCAGACATCCTTTCAGATATGGCGAGCAACGGTGCACTTAGGTCTACTTTTGAAACGAACCCAGCTACAATAAATAAATGGCTAGATTGTTTCGCAGATGCAGGAAAAAGAATTGATGTTGCTTGGTTGGATAAATTAGCTGATGGGTTTGGAACAAGCTATATAGGGAAATCAAATCCTCCAAACGTAAGCATGTATACTGGAGTTCCTGGAGCACCAATGAGCGATCTTGCTTTTTGGAATAACGTGGGAGATAATTGCTTGTTTCTTACAAAAGGGGACTATGTTTTCAAGTATAATTACAACACTGGAAAATTTGTTTTTGGTCAAATTTCTTCAAGTAAAATATTAGGATACTTTGAAGGCCCAGACAATATAGCCAAACTGATTTATCAAATGCCTCCAAACCAAATTTTTAGAAAGCTAAAAGATTATTTAGGAGTTAATACACCTCATGCTCCTATATTTAATCTTGGATGGACTACCATCACTTCTAAACCAGGCGTTACTACAACAATCGTAGGAAAATTCACTGATTATCCATACTTATCTGGCCCAATGAAAAACATTGTTGATGAACTTTTAGGGGGATTAAACACACAACAATTTGGACCAAAAAATGGAGGATTTAATGTACTCAATGTTGATGGGAATTTATATGACCCAGCTACATTTTGGAACTTATATAATAAACCCTGGTTGCTAAGAGCTATTGATGATATTGACGATATCGTAGCAGCTTCAGATCCTATGGTATTGACTAACTTATTCAAATCATTGGATGATGTTCCTACTGGAGACATAGATAGTCCAATGGCGCTTTATAATTACTTAAAGAATCTGGATCCTACAAAACCTAATGAATTAGCTATAATAAATCAATTATCAGGCTATGGAGATGAGGTCAAATTATTAGCCGATAATGATTGGATATTTGATGCGATCAACAAGAAATTTGTTAGACTTATAGATAATGTCAATAACACCATTTTAAATAATAATCCTGGACTAATTGACTTTTATACCCTATTCAGTACGAAAGGTTGGACAAGTTATTTTGACAACTTTTTTAACAATCCAAATTTCATCAATTATGTTGATAATATGCCCTCAGCCAAACGGACTGAGCTAAAGAATTTACTAAATAATCTAGACAACTCTGAGCAGTCCCTAGCTAATGGTTTGAGAGATGATATTATAAGTGACATTATATCGAGTGGAGGATTTCGAAATTTCTTAAACACAAAAGATAACTCATTCGATGCTTGGTTGTGCCTCAAATCTATTGCTGATGATATAGGGGTAAATTGGAAAACAGATATTCCTACACTTACAAAATTAAGTGAGGATATTACATCGAATAGTGACTTTAAAAATTTCTTAATAAATAATTCAGATCATTTTGATTCTTGGAATGAAGTAATTGCAGCATCTAAAATTGGTTCCACACTTTATCGAAGCAGTGAGGATTTTATAAAGAATTATAAAATAACAAAAGGAGCAGCAAGATTAGGAGATTCAAATCCAGGCTCATTTGAGAAACACATCCTTGATGGTGAGTCTAATCCCAATTCTAATCTAGGAGGTCTGCACAGTTTTGATGCAGTCTCAGAAGGAGCTGCTATTTCGATGACTGGACCTGTTTCAACAAATGCAAATGGCGTTGTTACAATTTATTCTGGTCCTAATCCAGCTAGTGCAGTCAATCCTGTAAATGGATTGCACACTGCTATCGAACAAGGATCTCAATCAGGCAATGCAGCAAGAGTTTATGTATGGAAACAACATGGAAACCCTCCAGTCTATGGCTGGAAAGTTAAAAAGACCAGTGCAGCAAATAATCACATGAATGACTTTTTCCCATCTAGTTGGTCTCGACAAAAAATAGTTGAAGAAATTGCTTTTGCAAGAAGTAGATTGACCATGAGTAATTTTGACCCTAGTTCAAATAATACTTGGATCATACCTTCATCAGATGGTTCAGTTATGATTCATATGTATATCGGGCCTAATAACCCAACTTCAGTCCCAAGTTTAACAGATTTATATGGAAGTGCCTTCGCTAAATAATAGAATGAGAATAATTAATCAACATATCATTTGGTTAAATAAATCACTGGAATTTTCAGTGATCTGTAAACCTGAATATGCTACAAAAGAAGTCTCTCTTTTTAGTTTTGGAACAAAACAATTGTATCCGCAAAAAGACTATTTAATAGAAAACAAACTATTCATAGAACACATCAGTCAAATTATAAGTCAAAAGAAAAAAGATGAAGTCTACGAGTTTTTTGGATTTCAACATGAACTATTTATAAAAGTAAATTTTGAAGAAACTTATGCTGAAAAGTGGGGTTTTTCTACTACTGTTTCTACTGAAGACTTTTTGGGAATTTTCTATTCAATTCAATCATTTCTTGAATCATGGAATGATAGACAAAAGCTAACTCAACTTATTACAGAGAGCTTTGAAGAAATTAAAAATTCAAAACATGACATCAATACAGTCTTTATAAAAAAAATCAATTCAACAGATCAACTTAAAATGATTTTAAGTGAGGAAGAATTAGCAATGTCTGCAGAAGCTTATTTAAAAACCATTAATTGGCCAATGCACTTGGAAAACCCTATTGAAGAGCCAATTGAAAATACTTTAGCTTCTGCCAATAATCAAAGTGCTGTATTACAAGAAACCATCTCAGAAAAATATAAGAAGGGTTATTTTTTATCAAGCCCAAAAGATTTCGAAGAATATCATGGAGGTAATAAACACACAGAAAAGCACTTTACTGCCTACAAACTATATGATAATGGAATTGTAGCCAAACGATTTAAAATCAATGATGACAGCTATATTCTAGCTGACTTTGATACCGTAAAATATAAAGGAACATTTAAACTTTTCCCCAAGACAATAGAATTCACTTTCCCAAAAGGTAAAGAACATTTTGAAATTGAAATCTTGACGGTCGTAGATCCAAACACTCTTTTGGATAAAGACCTAAGAGAATACAAGTTTGTACCATTGGACGAATTCAATACAAAAGAAATAAGTTAAAACCGACCACTATGTCAAAATTTACTATCAATAATTCGCTACTAGTTATATGCCTTTTCTTCTTGGCACAAACATCGGTTAATGCACAATCCTGTGGATGCACTTATGAACTAATTCCATCCAATCCTCCAAATAATCAAGATTATGGCCCCTTTACAGATGTATTTCTAGATGCTCAAGGTGATGGCTTAACTGCCGAGGTTGATTGGAGGGTGGAGAGAGATTGCGGAAATGGTCCGGTAGTTATTTTTACGGAAACAAAAAATAATTTTTCAAGTACAAGTTATTTAAGGGCAACTACTAATACTATAGGAGGATGGTCAACACTACCTATAGTAGACCAAGGAACCCCAATTAACGTTGATGTGTCCTCTATTACAGGATCTACCGTAGAACAATACGTTCAAAATGTAGCAAGCTTTTTAAACTCTCAAAATTACGGTGCTACTTTTAGTGGTAGCGTTTTTCCTGCAGGTTCAAACAATGGACGCGTTTCTCATAATATAAATTTCGCTAGGACAGGGGGATTTCAAACAGTCTCTCCGGTTAGCTTTGGTACAGGAGCATGGGGTGGACTGGTAAACACATATGATACTCCATGTGGAGAAATTCAGGTAAGTTATTTTGGTTCTATCAATAACATGAATTCGCCCAATATGACTGGAACCTACAACAGTGTTTCCATAGTTAATCCTATTCAGGTTGCTAATATTTCAAGTGCTACTTCAAATAACAATCCTTCAAGATTTTGCAATATTACACCCATCACAATTACCAGTGTAGACATTACTCCCATTACTTGCAATGGACTGGGTACGATGACAATTAATACCTCAGGAGGAAACCCTCCTCTTGAGTATTCTTATAATGGTGGAATTAATTGGTATTCAAATAATACCTTCACAGGTTTAAGTGCGGGTAACTACCAAGTTGAAGTTAGAAATTCAACTACACCACAATGTGAGGTTCAATGGCCACAAACCATAGTACTTTCTAACCCTCCAATACCCAATGCAAACGCAGGTTCCGATCAAACCATATGTCCCAACCAAAATGTACAAATAGGTGGTTCCCCTACTGCTAGTGGAGGCACTTCGCCCTATAGTTACAATTGGAATAACGGTGCTGCAAACACCTCCAATCCAACCGTCAGTCCAAGTTCTACAACAACCTATAATGTAACTATTACTGATGCGAATGGTTGCCAAGATTTTGATGCTGTAACTGTATTTGTAAGTAATGCCGAAACCGCAGCAATCATAGCTAACCCACCCGTAATCTGTGGATCAGGTTCTTCTACTTTAATTGTTTTAACTAGTATAAATAATCCATCTTATAGTTGGAGTACAGGATCAAGCTCATCAAGCATCACTGTTTCTCCCAGTTCTACCTCAAGTTACTCTGTAACACTGACTGACCCTGTTACAGGATGTACCGCCTCTGACAATGTAACAGTCGTTGTCGCACCAGACGTGACAGCCAATGCTGGGCCCAATTATTTCCTCTGCCCTGGTGACCCAGGTGTCTCATTAGGTATATTCAATGGCACTGCTACTGGAGGCACACCACCCTACACTTATGATTGGGACAATGGTGCTGCTGATGTCATGAACCCCGCTGTTAATCCTTCTGTCACAACAGTCTATACCGTTATAGTTACTGATGCGAATGGATGTACAGATTCAGATCAAACAACCGTATTTGTAAATCCTGCACCTAATGCAGATGCAGGACCTAATAAAGCTATATGTGCAAATCAGTCCACCCAAATTGGTGGAAGCCCAACAGCTTCTGGGACTGTAGGCCCATACTCTTATCAATGGAATAATGGCGCAGCTAATATTGCTAACCCAACTGTAAGCCCTACGTCCACCACAACTTATACAGTTACAGTGACAGATGGAAATGGTTGCTCTGATACAGATCAAGTAATCGTATTTGTTAATCCACTACCAAGCGTAAATGCTGGTCAAAATAGAAATGTCTGCTTCGGAGAAAGTACTACTCTTGGAGGTTCTCCCACCGCTTCTGGTGGCACACCTCCCTATTCATATAATTGGAATAATGGTGCTTCTAATACTGCCAACCCTACTGTCACAATCACAAGTGATATTAATTATACTGTTACTGTAACAGATGCCAATGGTTGCGTGAGTACCGACCTAGTTGCAATAAAAGTTGTTCCAAATCCCACAGCGAATGCTGGTCCAAATTATTCTCTTTGTCCTGGAGACCCAGGCGTTTCTTTGGGAATCTTTAATGGAACAGCTACAGGAGGCACACCACCTTATACATACGATTGGGATAATGGTGCTGCAGATGTTCCTAATCCACCAGTTAACCCTTCGGTTACAACTGTCTATACAGTTATCGTAACTGATGCTAATGGTTGTACTGACTCTGATCAAACGACTGTATTCGTAAACCCTGCTCCCAATGCAGATGCAGGTACAAATAAATTTATATGTTTAAATGAATCTATACAAATAGGCGGTAGTCCGACAGGCTCCGGAACTGTAGGTCCTTATACTTATCAATGGAATAATGGCGCTTCTAACATAGCAAACCCAACTGTAAGCCCAAATAACAGTACAACATATACTGTAACAGTAACTGATGGTAATGGATGTACCGATACCGACCAAGTGCTAGTCACAGTAAACCCCTTACCTATAGCTGAGGCAGGACCCAATAGAAATGTTTGTATCGGCACAACTACAGTTCTTGGAGGAGCACCTACCGGTACTGGTGGTACTGCCCCCTATAGTTATAACTGGAATAATGGAGCTGCTGACATAGCCAACCCAACTGTAACTATTACAAATGATATAAGCTACACAGTCACTGTTACAGACGCTAACGGCTGCACAGATGTAGATGTAATTACATTATCAGCAGTACCAAATCCTATTGCTAATGCTGGTCCAGATTATGACATTTGTATTGGATCAGGAGTATCTTTAGGAATTAATAATGGTACTGGTACTGGAGGAACCCCTCCTTATTCCTATACGTGGGATAACGGTGCAGATCCAGTTGCCAACCCTGGCGTTTTCCCTACAGTTACGACAACTTATTCGGTTACCGTTACGGATGCCAATGGTTGTATTGATATTGACCAAACTACTGTTACAGTCTATCCATTACCTACGGCAGACGCTGGATCAAACCAATTCGTGTGCGATAATACAGCAGTAACACTGGGCGGAAGTCCAACTGCCTCAGGTGGATCAGGAGCTTATACTTATACATGGAATAATGGCGCTAGTAATATTGCAAATCCAGTAGTTTTTCCAAACATTGGAGTCACAACTTATACTGTTACTGTAACTGATTCGGAAGGTTGTTCGGATACTGATCAAGTGAGCATTACAGTCGCTCCAGAACCTACGGTCTTTGCAGGTGCAGATCAACTCATTTGCAGTGGTGAAGGAGTTACACTTGGTGGCTCTCCAACAGCATCTGGAGGGACTGGTCCTTATACGTATAATTGGGACAACGGTGCTGCTGATATTGCAAACCCCTCTGTCTTCCCAACAATCACAACAACCTATACTATTGTTTTAACAGATGCAAACGGTTGCACAGACACAGATCAAGTCACGATCACTGTAGCACCTGACCCTGTTGCAGATGCAGGGCCTCCACGTTTCATTTGTGAAAACGAATCAACTATCATCGGTAGTAGTCCAACCGCCTCTGGTGGAACTGCACCTTACACCTACACATGGGATAATGGTGCTGCTAACACATCAAACCCTACTGTCAGCCCTTCTAGCACAACATTATATAGTCTGACGGTTACTGATGCCAATGGATGTATGCATTTTGATCAAGTTTGGGTAACTGTTTATCCTAACCCTATTGCAGAAGCTGGACCAAATGAAGAAATATGCTTAGGTTCTACCGTTGTAATTGGAGGCAGCCCCACTGCCTCTGGGGGTACTGGACCCTATACTTATGATTGGAGTGGCACCCTTGCAGACATAGCAAACCCTACAGTGTCGCAAGGTGTAGGAGTCGTAACTTATACAGTAACCGTGACCGACGCTAATGGTTGTACTGATGTTGATCAAATGTCCGTTACTGTTTACGAAAACCCAATAGCAGATGCTGGGTCTGATCAAAAAGTGTGTGATGGTACAGCTGTCACTCTTGGTGGGTCACCTACTGCCACAAATGGACAATCACCATATACTTACAATTGGGACAACGGATTACCTTCGATTGCCAATCCAATTGTAAACCAAAATATTGGAACTGTAACATATACGCTTACTGTAACAGACGCAAATGGTTGTATAGATATCGATGAAGTCACTATTACTGTTTGGGAAAATCCAACTGCGGATGCTGGGCCTGATCAACAAGTGTGTGTTGGAACTGCTGTCACGCTTGGTGGAGCACCGACTGCAACTGGTGGACAGTCTCCTTACACATATAATTGGAACAACGGACTCGCCCCAGTTGCTAATCCTACGGTTACTCAAAACATCGGAGTTGTAACTTATTCAGTTACTGTTACTGATTTCAATGGTTGTATTGACATCGATGAAGTCACTATTACTGTTTGGGAAAACCCAACTGCGGATGCTGGGCCCGATCAACAAGTTTGTGATGGCACTGCTGTGACGCTTGGTGGAACGCCAACTGCAACCGATGGGCAATCTCCTTATACTTATAATTGGGACAATGGACTTGATCC
>CALGNN010000180.1 GCA_937961455.1 uncultured Saprospiraceae bacterium | reverse complement strand
GTTAATTCTTTCCTAAAATCAAGCAGCCTATTAAAAGATAATTATGTCAATATTTTTTAATTTGCATCTGATTAATTAAAGTTCCCATCCGGATTTTGTGTCGCTCCTCTTTCAATTATAAACACAAGGCACTATGAAATCTTCTATCAGACGCACCCAAAACCTATGGATCACTCCTATCCCATTATTGCTATTACTCCTCATGAGTTTTAATAGCCCACTCTTTTCGCAATCCGTCGAATACGATGCATTAAGCTTACAAGAACAAGCCGATTTTTCTAGATGGCTGGGCTGGGTATGGGGAGATGGAAATCCCATCGACACAGATTCACTAACAGGTGTCAGGTACACAGGCCCAAGCCATGAACCATTTAATACCAGATATGATGAGCTTGTTGATAGACTCCTACTTTCTGACTTACCGATCGTACTAGCAAATGGTGGAACCAACACCAGAAGGTTTAAAGAGCCTTGGGATTTTTGGACGAACTCGATTCCAGGAGGAGCTCCTAATGATTCTCAGTTACTTCGAGATGCCATCAGGAATCCCAATTTTTTAGCAGGCATCATTGATACCGAAGGTGGCAATTGTGGAAGCACCAATAGCTACTATATCGATGATCATTTTTATGCGCCTTCTCATCCTGATACCACCAAAGGTTGGGGCTTATTGAATTTTGGACCGGGCAGAATGATCCAATTGTATCACCTACTAGGTAGCACCTATGGCTTTGAAAAAACAAGTATGCAAGTTGGCATAACTGGAGATCGCTTAGTGTATGCTGACGAATTCGAAAGAGCAACTGCCATCCAAACCGTAGTAGATCAATATCTCATTACTGAGGCCATCAATCAATCTGCCACGAATAATAATGAAGCACAACTCCTGCGTGTGAGAATCTATGTTGATTCCTCTGATTGGAATGAGATCCGAGCTTACGGATATTGGAACAGTCCTAAACGCTATCCTGACTGCAACAATCCAGTCACAGTGATCAGCACGAATAAGCCAAACACCAATTTAACCTTAGCCTACCCTGAACCCAATCCCAATGCGATTCCCTTAATTGAAATTGGGGCTTTTGGTAATGCCGCTACAGAGTCCTCTGGCTTAGCTCATGTATACAATTCCAATAATGGCAATTTTGAAATCTGGTCTGTTGATGATTATGATAATCTCGATGAAATCTATAGTTATCAACTCGATGATCTACAAACCACGACAAGGACTATTGATGTCACGCAAAGCAATACCGATTGGGAAGATCTAGCCAAGGATGATGCTGACAATATATACATTCCTGATTTTGGAAATTGGGTGGATGAGAATGATTTAAAAATCATCAAAACGCCTGATCCCAAATCTTATGCCTCTTCCCCACCCAATGTGGAAATCATAGATTATGTCCTTCCAACCAATGGCATTCTTGAATCAGAAGCGCTATTGCATTTTAATGATCATTTATATCTCTTCACCAAAACGGTGGATGCCAGCCTCAACCCAAGTTTGGATGAAAATTATACCTATTGTTATAAAATTCCAGATGCGCCAAATCCTGCCGGTGGAGCACATACAGCTGCTCTGCATGGCAGTATGCAAGTAATTTCATCAGGTGATGATCCAAAGAATTTTGCCATCACTGGAGCGGACATAAGTCCCGATAAGAAAAAAGTGGTTTTAATTAGTTATGAGAAAGTGTGGATTTTTTCTTGTTTTGAAAATGATGATTTCTTTAGTGGAACGGTTAATAGTTTTGAAATCCCATTCCAAGCATACGAAGGGGTAAGTTTTATTAACAACCACGAATTGGTGCTATCAACTGAGGGAGAAATTAATGATCCTCACAGGGATTCCAAACTCTTTTATGTAGACATCGCTTCTTGGATAGATGATGCTTGCAAGGACTGCGAAAAAACCTACAATGGCAATTTTGCACAAGATGGATTTGCTTGGACAAAATTTACTTCAGGTGGTGCGGTCGCTTCACTCAATACTTCGAATGGACTTGCAGCGATAGACATTCAAGATGCAGGAACTGCGCAATGGCACATCGGACTGCGTTATAAGAACTTGGTCTTAGAGCAAGGCAAAACTTACAAAGTTTCTTACGAGGCATATGCAGAAGATGATCGATCGATTACCGTAGTGGCAAATAGCAGTCAAGCCAATGGCGCTTACTTATTCCAGAATCAATCCATCACGACTGTGCCTACGAGATATGAGCATGAGTTTACCATGGTTCAGGATAGCGACTTTAAAACTTATTTAAGCTTTAATTTTGGAGCTCAAATGACACATCAGGTTTTTATTGACAATGTCAGTTTCACGGAGCTGGAATGTACATGCCCAGAAAATAGATATTTCTCAGCTGATATCAATAATACCATTCAACATTTTGAGAGCAGCAATTACATCTATGGAAAGAATATCATTTATGGAGATTCCATCATTTATGATGCTGCGCAATTGATTGAACTGGATCCAGGTTTTGAAGTGAAGTTGGGCGCAACATTTGAGGCGTACATAGATGGCTGTGGGGGAGATTAACACACCACCCTTGAAGGGTGGCGCGAGAATTTCAGAAAAAAAAAGGCTAGCGCCATCCTTGCAGGATGGTGTCTGTCTTCTTTTTTATTAGACAACAAAAGTCTTTACCTTTGTAAGAACTAAAACTACTACCATGTCTAATAGATACCGAATTAAGCACCAAGACGGTGTGTACTTTCTAACTATGACTGTCCACAAATGGGTTGATGTTTTCACGAGACCTAAATACAAAAACACTGTATTAGAATCCTTTAAATATTGTCAACAAAATCTTGGCTTAAAATTACACGCATATGTAATCATGACCAATCATATTCATTTAATTGCGAGTGTAAAGAGCGGCACTAATCTTTCTTCTTTTATTAATTCATTTAAATCTCATGTTGCAAAACAGCTTATAAAAGAATTGCGAAATAAAAAAGAAAGTAGGAAATGGATTTTAGATATACTTAAAAAAGAAGATGGAAGCATACAATTTTGGAAGAAGTCTAATCACCCAATCATCTTGTATTCAGATAAGGTAGCTAATCAAAAGATTCAGTACATTCATATGAATCCTGTGAAAGCAGGAATTGTTGACTTCAGTTATCAATATAAATATAGCAGTGCTCCATTTTATGAGAAAAGAAATTGTGAGCTTATTCAATTGGAGCCTATCTTTTGGAAATAGCTTGCACCACCCTGCAAGGGTGGCGCAAGCGGACCCTGCAAGGGTGGCGCAAGCGAAAGCGTGAAGAAAATAAAACAGCCTTGATTTTTTGTTACTTTTTTATCAAGAAAAAAGTAAGGCATAATTAGCCAATTAAAGCCATTCTAATCTAGCCCTCCAACATTCAAACCACTGGGAACATCATTCGGAATAGTCCGATCAAAATCATCATCGTTTAATGCATTTAAAAATTGAATAATCTCATTGATCTCCCCATTATTCAAATTAAGCTGACGAGCCTCTTGAGCGATTTGATTATCATTTACATTAGGATTCTGGGAGTTGCCATTTCCTCTTGATATATCATCGTAAAATTCCAACACCTCTCGCAAATTATTGAAACCTCCATTGTGCATATAAGGAGCCGTGAATTGCAGATTCCTTAGCGAAGGCGTTCTGAAATCAAAATTCCCAGTAGCTCCATCATCAGATACCAAAGGATGATCTGGCACACTCAAGGTATGTAATTCAAAATCTGAAAACATCGATCCACTGTGGCAATCCGCACAACCAACATCAATAAAAGTGTTCATCCCTTGAATTTCTTGCGGGCTCAATGCCGCTTCATTGCCATTCATGTATTCATCGAATGGACTGTTATTCGCTATGATGGTTCTCTGGAAGGTAGCAAGCGCCTGTGCAATGCGTTGCTCATTGACCTGCTGATTGCCAAAGGCTGCTTCAAACAATCTTAGGTACTCATCAATATTACTCAATCTATTCACGACGGTATCAATGATATCGGCTTCTGCAATGGCGACGCCTCTCATTTCGTCATGAGACAGGATGGGCAACAAAGCTTGCTCTTCTAATCCATCTGCTCTATTATCCCAAAACATAGGAGCAAATCTTGGATTGTAATTGCCATTCTCATCCATTCCATTAAAGGCCACATTAAGAATGCTTGGAGCATTCCGACGGATGACATCACCACCTACACGATTAGGTCCTAAGCCAGAACCATTCACGCCTGAAGAAAGCGCACGCCCATCGGCATATCCAAAACTAGGATGATGGCAAGTGGCACAAGCAATGTCCTTCTGGCCAGATAGTACGGGATCCCAAAAGAGACTTCTACCTAAAGTAAACTTAGCTTCAGTGTATGGATTGTTAGCAGGAAATATCACATCACTAGGCAACATATTTTCTGAGCCTGGAATCTCTTCTTCTTCGAATGGAATTTCATTGTCAGGCACACAGGATGTCAAAAGACTTAAGCAAGCTATAAAAAGGGTGAACTGGAAAAATTTTTTGTATAAGCTCATGGGTAAATATTTTATGATTTCTACTTATAGAAGTCATACAAAAGCTTTTTGTACTCAACATTTATGCACTTTATATTTAACAAGTACATAAGGGTACTCTTTACGGAATGAGAATATACTTTAGGATAAATAATGAAATCATTTCTAGCTAAATAAAATAATTTTAATTAGCAGGTAGGGTAAATGCTCGGTCGATTGTTTCATTAGTGATACCATATTATTTAACAAAAATTATCACCAAATGAATGTTTTAAAATTTTGTAAAATCTTTCTTGCCTTCTTCTTAGTAATATCATTCTTCAGCTCCTGTGAAAAAGCCGAGGATATCCTTTCAGAAACTACCACACAAAACTTTAACCCTAACGATCCAGATGATACTGACGAAAATGGACCTGATGATGACGACGATGATGATGATGATGATGACGACCATGATGATGATGATTGCGATTGCGAAGATGATGATGAAGACTATGAAGATTGCGACGACCACGAAGATGACTTATTAGATCTAGGAGATTGCTTCGAATTGGTTTATCCTGTTACAGTAATTCTTCCAGATGGAACTACTGTTGATGCAACAGATGAAGATGCCTTGATAGATGGAGTTGAGACTTGGTATGATGCCAATCCTGACAGTGAAGATCTTCCTACTTTTACTTACCCAGTAGAAATTATTCTAGAAGATGATACACAATCCAGTATCAACTCTGATGAAGAATTAGAAGAACTTTTGGATGCTTGCTATGAAGATGAAGATGATGACGATGATGACTACGAAGAAGAATGCTTTGATCTAGTATTTCCAGTTAGTTTTACTTTACCAGATGGCACGGAACATACGGTCAATAGTTACGATGAAGGAGAAGAAATCATAGATGCTTTCTATGATGCGAATCCAAATAACGATGAAGATCCAATGTTCGTCTATCCTGTAACCATCGAATTCGAAGATGGAACAACATCAGAAATTCAGTCAGAAGAAGAACTAGAAGCAGCAGAAGAACTGTGTGATTAATAATTTTTTGAGATCATTGGAGACCTGGTGTTTTACATTAGGTCTCCAATTTTTACCTTTAATCTTGTTTTAATAGAATTCGATGTCTGGAAATGTTTGTGAAAAGAAAGTGTTTGAGGATCTGTATGATACACATGCAGAATCATTAAGGAATTTCCTTTATTACAAGTGCGGCAATTTGCAATTGGCAGAAGATATTACGCACGATGCATTTTCTAAACTTTGGCTCAATTGCGCTAAGGTTATTCTTGAAAAAGCTAAATCATTTGTTTTTACAACGGGCAAAAATTTATTCTTGAATCAAGCAAAGCATCGCAATGTGGTTTTGAAATTTAATACAAATACAAAAAGACAAGACAATGATCTAGAAGATCCTCAGTTTTTAATGGAACAAGAAGAGTTTAAGCAAAAATTAGTACAGGCGATTTCTGATCTTACAGAAGCTCAACGAGTCGTCTTCCTCATGAATCGAATTGATAAAATGACTTATAAACAAATTGCTGAAAGCTTAGAAATAAGTGTAAAGGCTGTAGAAAAAAGAATGCATAATGCATTAAAAACCTTAAAAAACATTCATAGTAAAATATAATTAGAGCAGGTGATAATCTCTATAAAAATCAAAAAATGTCGAATGAAGAAAATATTTACGCTAGGCTTATAACAGGTGATCTCAGTGAACAAGAGATCCTTCAATTAAAAGAAAATGGTGAATGGAAAACCCTACAAGCCATTTTAAAAACAAGTAGTGACTTAGCACTTCCTCCTTTAGATAAGGAAAAAGGCATTAGCAAAATTTACCAAAATCTGGAAAATGCCCAAAAGGAAGCCGTAGTAAAAAGAAATTATTTTGGACGCTATATTGCAGTGGCTGCTAGTCTTGCCTTACTTATTGGATCTTACTTTTTCCTCATGAGTCAAGAAATCAGTTTAAATACTACAGCGGCTATTTCATTAGAGCATATCTTTGAAGATCAAAGCACGGTAAGTCTAAATGCTGCATCCGAGATACGTTTTAAAAAGTATCGTTGGACTAAAGACAGGAAGGTGTACTTAGATGGTGAAGCCTATTTTTCTGTGGAAAAAGGAAGTCCATTCATTGTTGCAACTGCCTTAGGAGAAGTACGTGTCTTAGGAACAAAGTTTAATATTAAAACCCATAATGGATTATTTAAAGTAGTCTGTTATGAAGGGAAGGTAGAAGTAGTGCACAAGGGGCAAAAACGGATTCTGGAGAAAAATGATGCCGCTTATTTTGATAAAAATGGAAAATACTCTAAGCCTGAGATAACAAATGATGGAGCAGATTGGTTAAAAGGAAGTTCGAGGTTTAGAGGTGAAAAGTTATCCTTTGTGCTACAGGAGTTGGAAAGACAGTATGGTATTACTGCACAAAGCAATGCAGGAGATCCTATTTTTAGTGGAGCATTCCAACATGGAAATTTAAAAACAGCAGCTAATCAAATTGCTAAACCTTTAGGATTAAAATTTAGGATTTCAGATGATGAAAAAAGCATCCTTTTCTCAAAGTAACACATGAATAAAAAATATACGGTAGTTCTTGCAATGCTATTTTTACCCTTATGGATAAATTCACAGGATATTACTGTGCCAAAGGGTTCTTTAGCTGATGGATTACAATATATCGAAGAGCAAACTTCATGGGTATTTAATTATGACCCTTCGGCGCTTGATGGTATAAAATTATCGAGCAGTAAGGATTTGAAAATCCTTTCCAAGACAGAAGCCATTTCGAGTCTCCTTCAAGAGACTAGAGTGGGTTTTGAAATAATTGAAGATGTTATTATCATTTTACCTGCTGTCAAGAGCTTAACAAATTTCTGTGGTTACTTGACAAATGCTTCTACTGGTGAACCACTTTCTTTTGCCCATGTTTATGTAGACAATCATTTTGGTACGTGGACAGATGAAGATGGCTACTTTACTTTCGAAAAAGAAGTTTGGAAAGATGAAAAATTGCACACAAGTTATCTTGGCTATAAAGCCAAAAGTATCCAAGCGCATCATTTTCAAAAGGATTGTCAAGACATAAAATTAGAAGCAGAAACCCTCCTACTCTCTGATGAAATAATTGTGAGGGACTATATTCTTCCTTCTATCACAAAAGGGGAAAGTTATAATGGCATTAATTTTAACCTAAGCGCACTTCACAAAGAAATGGGTGCTATTGAAAAAGATATTTTTAAGGGCCTTCAATTTTTACCAGGGATAACCAGTCTCGATGAATCTGCCGGTAACTTAAATATCAGAGGTTCTGGAATCGATCAAAACCTGATCCTCTGGGAAGGCACCCCACTCTATGGTAATGGTCATTTCTTTGGAATGATATCCTCTGTAAACCCATTCATTCATAAAAATATTGAAGTGTACAAAACTTCTTACCACGCTGCTTATGAAAATAGAATTGGTGGAGTAATAGACATTAAATTGTCAGAGCAAATACCTGATAAAATTCATGGAGGCTTTGGGCTAAGCATGACAGAAGCTCATGGGGATTTAAATATTCCGATTATTAAAAACAAACTGGCTGTCATTGTCGCTGGAAGGAGTTCTTTAATTAGAGAATTTGAAGAACACCCCACTTTCAACAGTTATGCTAATAAGCTTTTTAGAGCTTCAGCAATGTTTGAAGACGAAGACTTTGATGATGAAGAAAGCGAGTATGAATTTCAATCTATATTCGATGACTTAAACGCTAAAGTACTTTACAAACCTACAGACAGATTGCAATTCAGTAGTGCTTTCTTTCAATCGAATAATGAATTCTTTCATAGCTATGCTTTTGTAGAAAATCAAATTGCTGGATTTGACAGCCTTCGTCAATACAATCAACTATGGTCAAACAAAATGCAATACCAATGGAATGAAAAACACTTAAGCAGTATCCATCTTAATCGAAGCATTTATGAGAATGACTATATCTTTACTCTTGCAGATTTAGACGAGGATGAAGACTTCCAAAGGAACAATTTTAATTTCATCAAAGATCTTCAGCTGGGCCTAAGCCACAAAATATTATTCGAGCAAGCTGCATTTGACCTTGGTTATATATTTGACAAAAAGGAAGTTGAGTATGAGATTTCTGAAGAAGCTTTCTTCGAACAAGACATTAACACGATGGACACTGATCGCAACAGTTTTCATCACTTATATGCGAACGGCTCTTTTGAATGGAAAAAATGGCAACTACAGACTGGTATTAGAGGAAGCTATATTGAAAGCAATGCTTCCTTTAAGTTATCGCCAAGACTTAATCTAAGCAGAGCCATGAATGACCATTTAAACATTCATCTATCAGCAGGTATTTTCAATCAATATATAAAGCAGCTTCAGACTTATTCTCAGAGCCAATTGAATATCGAGAATCGAATTTGGATTCTTGGGACCAATGATATTATGGATGCAAGAAAAATTAGTGCAGGAGTCAATTATCAAAAGCATCAATGGATCGTGGAGTTAGAAGCTTATCTGCATCAATCTGAATCTGTACCGCTCTTGACGAGCGGGCAAAGTTCTAGCTTGGAAATTGATGAAAATGGCATTTCTCTTGCTCGAGGAATTGAAACGCTGGTTAAGAAAAGGTGGAATAATTTTAATACCGCCATGAGTTATCACTTTGCTTATGTGGACAATAAATTTCCAAGTATTGATGATGCGTTTTTTCCTGCCAACAATGATCAAAGACACAATCTTTCATGGGTAAATTACTACCACCTGAAGCGTTGGAGTTTTGGATTGCAATATCATTTTAGATCAGGACTACCCTATTCAAAAATTGGAAGTATTCGATATGTGGAAGAAGAAGAGGAAAACTATTATGAAAAAGAAGTAGAAGGTTTCAACAATTTAAGATTAGAAAACTTTCATCGATTAGATGCTAGCATATCCTATAGCAGACCCTTTTATAAAGACAGCTACCTCGACTGTCAATTCTTACTTTTTAATGTTTTTGATTTTGAAAGTACTACAAGCGAATCTTCTATACTAAGTAACATTGATGACACAGATGATGATCCAGAATTGCTAAGTGTTCAAAAAGTACAGCTACAAAGAACTCCACAAATTTTACTAAGAATCTCATTTTAATCAACGTAAAAGTTAGGGTAAAAACAGATTGAGTTGTTTTAATAGTGAATCACATAACTATTAAATCAATGAATATGAAAAAGTATGTTTTTGCCTTAATCATTCCTTTCGTTTTATTTTCTATTTCTATCCAAGCTCAAGAGTGGCATGAGTCCATAGCGCTTGCAAAATCAAAAGCTCATGCAGAAGGCAAGAACCTCTTGCTTGTTTTTCAAGGTTCAGATTGGTGTGCCCCTTGTATAAAAATGGAACACAATGTTTGGAGTCAAGAAGCATTTAAAACTTATGCAAGAGAACATTTAGTCTTACTTAAGGCTGATTTTCCTAAAAGAAAAAACAATAGACTTCCCGCTGATCTGCAAGCACACAATGACGCTCTTGCAGCGCAATACAATCCGCAAGGCATATTTCCTCTAGTCGTAATCATGGATCAAGAAGGAAAGGTGCTGGGTGAAACTGGATATAAAAAATATGATGCAAAAGCCTATGTGGATCACATCCAACAATTTTAAATCTATGAAAAAGCTATTGATCACATTAATATGTATTAGCATGAGCACCTTATGTCAAAGTAAAGAAACCTACAAACGTCACATGACCATTATGGCTTGCATATTTGATATCACTGTCATTGCAGATGATCAAAAAAGTGCAGACCAATTTATTGATCTAGCTGTAGCAGAGATGGAAAGAATAGAGCGTCTAATATCATCTTGGGACCCCAATTCACAAACCTCGGCAATCAATCGAAATGCTGGCATCAAGGCGGTGAAAGTTGATCAGGAATTATTCGAGCTCATCCATAGGTCTGTGAGTATTTCGAAAGTGATGGATGGAGCCTTTGACATAAGCTATGGATCTATGGATCAAATATGGAAGTTTGATGGCAGCATGAATTCCCTTCCTAGCAGGGATGCTATGGCCAAGTCGGTATCGAGAGTTGGATATCAAAAGATCATTCTTGATACCAAAAACCAAACAGTCTTTCTTAAAGAGAAAGGTATGAAGATTGGCTTTGGTGGCATTGGCAAAGGATATGCTGCAGATAAAGCTAAAGCCCTTTTGCAATCTTTAGGTGTACAAGGAGGCATCATCAACGCGTCCGGTGATATGAATACGTGGGGCAAACAATTGAACGGAGATGACTGGAACATTGCCATCACCAATCCTTTAAATAAAAAAGAATCTTTTGGTCTCGTACCCCTAAACAAAGGAGCGGTTGTCACGTCTGGAAATTATGAAAAATACATCATCATAGACCAGCAACGCTATTCACACATTATTGACCCTCGAACTGGCATACCTTCTAAAGGAATATTGAGTGTAACGGTTTTTGCTCCTAGTGCAGAATTAGGAGATGCTATAGCTACTGCGATTTTTGTAATGGGAATTGACACTGGCTTAGATCGGATCAATCAATTGCCCCAATTGGATTGCATCATTGTTGATGATCAGGGCAAGTTACATTTTTCTCAAAAAATTCAAATTCAACAACCATGAAAAAAATAGCCATTGTCTTTTGCACATGCTTGCTAATGCAATCTTGTGTCACTGTCAAAGAATATGAAAAAATGCTACTGAACGATCCTGACATGATCTTGGCAGACAAGAAATGTGATAAAAATTTATTAACAGTTCACTCCTATCGTGAAGCTGCCTCTGGAGGTAATGGTGGAAAAACAGGCGGTGGTTGTGGATGCAATTAAAAACAAGCATATGAAAAAGCTAATCTATATCATATTCATTTATATACTCTTATCCTCAAATCTCATGGGGCAAGAAATAGTGGAGCAGAATAAGAAAAGTTCAAATGCGAAAAACTATAAGAAACGGGTACTTGAATCTCCTGAGATTGATCTGCTTAGCAGTTTGTATACACAAGATGGAGAAAATGCAGCAGTAAGTGGAGGTATCGGCACAGAAGACCTTCAGGATGCTACTGCTACGATTATCGTATCGATACCCATCAACCCAGATGATGTATTGGTCATCAATGCTGGAGTGTCAGCTTACTCCTCAGCTTCCTCTAGCAATGTAAATCCATTCGATGGAAGGAATCAAGCAGATGCCTTTGTAGCCTCTTCAGGAGAATCCCAATCTGATGTTTGGTCTACGGGTTCTATCAGTTATTCGCATAGTTCAGATGATAGAAATAGAATCGTTTCGCTCAATGCAAATTTCGCAACAGAATATGATTATAGTTCTGTTGGACTAGGAGCCGCTTATTCCCTTTTAAGCAATTCAAAAAACACGGAACTGTCTATTAAGGGATCAGCTTTTTTCGATACCTGGAGTTTAATCTATCCTGCAGAATTGCGTTCATTTGGATTGCGAGGAGGAGACGATGATGACGATGAAGATTTCAACATCAACAATCATACGATTACAGGCAATCCTAATTATCAACCTATGGTAGTGCCCTTGGCTGGAAGAAACCGAAATTCCTATGCAGCAGGAATTGGCTTTTCACAGATACTCTCGAAAAAACTACAAGGCTCATTAGCCTTGGATGTAGTCTATCAACAGGGACAATTATCAACCCCTTTCCAAAGGGTCTATTTTGCAGATGTGGCCAATAGCTTTATAGAAAATTTTCACTTAGCAGATGATATCGAACGGCTGCCATCTACGAGAACAAAAATGGCCATTGGTTCGCGTCTAAATTATTATGTAAATGAATCTTTAGTCATAAGATCATTCTATCGTTTTTACAGAGATGATTGGAAACTCAGTTCTCACACTGCTAGTATAGAACTACCTATTAAAGTAATGATGGGTCAATTCAGTTTTTATCCTTCATACAGATATTACTACCAATCGGGCATTGCATATTTCGCCCCTTATGATCAGCATCTGTCAAGTTCAGAATTTTATACTTCTGACTATGACCTCAGTGCGCATCATGCGCATCAGTTGGGATTTGGATTTTCCTACTCGAATGTTTTTGGAAAGGGCAGTTTGAAATTCTTGGAGTTGAAAGGCATTGATTTGAAGTATTACCATTATCAAAGAAACAGTGCATTTCGGTCGCACTTGTTAAGCTTGGGTGTTAAGTTTAGTATTTTTTAGAAGTCAACTATTCCCATGGAAAGCTACTGGCTTTCTGTGGGAATTTATTTCTTATTTTGTATTTCAAAAGCGCTGTTGTTTTAGACCTTAAAGCTTAGACCAAAACAAAAACTAATCTATCTTCACATTTGTGATAATTGTATTAGTAGCATAAAACCATTCCCTTTGATTATACAAGGCAAGCTCATAGACATCAAACAAAAAGAAATTTATCCAGCTCGGATTGAAATTCAAGAAACTAAAATCACTGCTATAGAGCGCATTCAAGATATTGCAACTGATGCACCATTGATCTTGCCGGGTTTTATTGATGCGCATGTACATATTGAAAGTTCCATGCTTACGCCTACAGAGTTTGCAAGACTCGCAGTAGTCCATGGGACCGTCGCGACTGTTTCAGATCCACATGAAATAGGGAATGTATTAGGTGTGGCTGGTGTAGAATTCATGATCGAAAATGGCGATCAATCACCCTTTAAATTTTTCTTTGGGGCTCCCTCATGTGTGCCTGCTACAAGTTTTGAAACAGCAGGTGCTACCATTGAAATCAGCGATGTAGATTATTTACTGCAAAAAGATGCCATCAAATATTTGGCAGAAATGATGAACTGGCCAGGTGTGCTGCATCATGATGCTACGGTAATGGAGAAAATTCGATTGGCACAAAAATACAACAAGCCTGTTGATGGACATGCTCCTGGGCTTTTAGGTGAAGAAGCTTTGGCATACATTCAAGCTGGTATTAGCACAGACCACGAATGCTTCAGCTATGAAGAAGCAGAAAATAAATTAAAGCATGGAATGAAGGTCATCATACGAGAAGGGAGCGCTGCAAAAAACTTTGAGGCTTTGGTGGATCTAATTCCAGAACATTATGAAAACATGATGTTTTGCTCAGACGACAAGCATCCCGATAGCTTAGTAGTTGGTCATATTAATGAGCTGGTTAAGAGAAGTCTTCAAAAAGGCATCGATGTATTCAAGGTATTGCAAATGGCTTGTGTGAATCCAGTAGAACATTACAATTTAGAAGTTGGTCAACTGCGAATAGGTGACGATGCTGATTTTATTCTCATTGATTCTTTAGAATCTTTTCAGGTACAACAAACTTATATCAAGGGAACATGTCTAGCTGAAAATGGGCTATCTAAACTCGACAATATCAAAACAGCTCATCCTAATAATTTTAAGGCAGCATTAAAAACAGCGGATCAATTTAAACAACAAAACCTAGGAAATCTGATTCCTGTAATTGAAGTGCTTAATGGAGCGTTAATTACCCACAGAAGTGATCTTCCTCCTAAGATCATTGATGGCTATAATGTGAGTGACCCAGAAAGAGATATTCTAAAAATTGCTGTAGTCAATCGCTATGAAAAAAATGCAGATCCTGCAATAGCCTTCATTAAAAACTTTGGAATAAAAGAGGGCGCCATCGCTTCTTCCGTAGCACACGACTCCCACAATATTATTTGCGTAGGAACTGATGACGCATTAATTACATCTGCAGTCAATAGCATTATACAATCAAAAGGTGGTATTGCAGCAGTCACAAAAGATAAAACTGCAGTGATCGAACTACCTATTGCAGGACTGATGACGGATGAAGATGGATATACCATCTCAAAAAATTACATCGATTTGGATCGCATGGTAAAACAAATGGGTTGCACCCTTGAAGCTCCTTTTATGTCTCTTTCTTTTATGGCATTGTTAGTTATTCCTTCTTTAAAGCTGAGTGATTTAGGTTTATTTGATGCCACTAATTTTAAGTTTATTAGCTAAGCTTAAAAGCCTGCATTCTAATTAAATATATGGATCACTTATTATTTGCATAGTGGTATAAAAACCATTTCATATAATATTTCCTTATTCGACACGTTTTATCGG